>NZ_JAQWGB010000110.1 GCF_029238425.1 Flavicella sp. | reverse complement strand
AATAGGGTTGTCGTTTTCATCCAACACCAACATTGGCGGTACTTCTGGTGTAGCTTGTTTTGCTACCAAGGCATCATCCGCTCCAAAAGTAGGTGCTGTATGTACTATACCAGTACCATCTTCAGTAGTTACAAAATCACCCGAAATTACCCTAAAAGCATTCTCTGGATTTTCGTATGGCAATGCATATGGCAATAATTGTTCGAATCTAGAGTCTACTAATTCAGCACCCTTGATTTCTTCAACAATTATAAAAGGAATTTTTTTATCTCCTTGTTTGTAGTTTGCTAAATCAGCTTCATTTTCTACAACTGAGAATTTCTTCCCAAATTGTTTGCCAACCAAAGCTTTTCCTAACACTACAGTTATTGGCTCAAATGTATATTGGTTGAACGACTTTACAGCTACATAGTCAATTTTTGGTCCAACAGTTAAGGCTGTATTTGATGGCAATGTCCATGGTGTTGTTGTCCATGCCAAGAAATGAACATCTCCAGCCAAAGCTTGTAATTTTTCCGGTAAGGTATCTTTTACTGCTTTGAACTGAGCCACAATTGTGGTATCCGTAACATCTTGATAAGCTCCAGGCTGATTGATTTCGTGTGAACTCAATCCTGTCCCGGCTTTTGGAGAATAAGGCTGTATCGTATACCCTTTGTACAACAAATCTTTTTTGTACATTTGAGACAACAACCACCATACAGATTCCATGTATTTTGGTTTATAAGTAACATATGGATCTTCCATATCTACCCAATACCCAATTCTTTCGGTTAGATTATTCCAAACATCCGTGTATTTCATTACCGCTTTTCTACAAGCATCGTTGTATTCTTCGATCGAAATTTTAGTACCGATATCTTCTTTGGTAATCCCTAATTCTTTTTCAACTCCTAATTCAACTGGCAAACCATGAGTATCCCATCCGGCTTTACGCTGAACTTTAAACCCCTTCATGGTTTTATATCTTGGAAAAATATCTTTTATAGTACGTCCAATAACATGGTGAATACCAGGCAACCCGTTTGCAGATGGTGGTCCTTCAAAAAACACATATGGCTCTTTTCCCTCCCTACTGCTAATACTCTTCTGGAAAATATCATTTTCTTTCCAAAATTTTAGCGTCTCATCAGCTACATTTGTTAAACTTAACCCTTTGTATTCTCTAAATTTAGCACTCATTTTTCCTTGAATTCAATTGAATTGCGAAAATACATATTTTCTATGAGATTTTACAAGCATTTTTACGTTAAGAAAACAAGCGCTAAAAAGCTAAAAATGAACACTTACTATAGCTTTGGTTCAAATTTTATTTTGAAATTGGTATTTCACTTTTCGCAACAAACGAATTGCCTCTTTGTACTGTACATAACTTTTTTTATCCTCCAATTTTTTCAAATATAAACTTGCAGATTGCAACTTATCTTTCGCTTCATGAAACCCATTTAAGGAACAAATTAAATAAGTAATTGGAAAATCTTTAAAAACCTCATTTTCAAAATGTGTCAACACTTTTTTTTGAACTATTTTTTCTAATACTATATTGTTTTCATCATATACAGTTTGAAGATTTTTTTGATCAAATCTTGGGGTTTCAAATAAAAATTCTGTGGCAATATTATAGGTTCCATTATCACTAAAATGGATGACCGTTTTTTCTAAAGGATATTTTTTTAAGTCTTTTAAAATCCCCAAATAAACATATTCTGTAATTATAAAAGACTCTTTATTTATCTCAATCGTTACAATATCTAATGATGAAAAAAATAAGCGAACTTGCTCTTTGATCAACTCAATATCTACACGGGTGTAATACAATTCTCCATCAATGTATTTTTTTTCTCCCGCCCAACACAATACAAAATACTCCTTAAAAACTAGATAATTTGGGTTTAGTTTTGGAGGATGCTGCTTGATAAAATCAAAGACTCCATTTAATGTCAACTCAAGGTTATCACTAGAATTTTTTTCTAATTTTTGAACGAGTTCCTTATTGTTATTCCTCAACACAAAACCATCTCTAGTAGGTGTTGATGCACTACCTTTTCTAAAGAAAGCCATTCCTTTAGTATATTTCCAATAATTTTTTTTAAGAGATGATAATTTATTTGTTGGTATAATTGTTACCAAACCCACAACTTTATGTCGTTGTAATCTAGGAAAAGAAATATTTTCATATTTAATAATCGGAGGATTCACCAAACAAGAATTGACCAAATCTTGAATTCGGCTGTCGTCAAAAAAATCAACACCAATAATTTTATTTGTTTCGTCTTCAACCCCAATTACGATGTAAGAGTTATTTTCTGGGTTTGAATTAGACAACGCACAAATATGCTTTAGAAACTTTGCCTTGCCTTCTTTAGAGTCTAGATCAATTTTTAGCTTATTATCATAGAAACTATTTTCATCGTTATGATTTAATAGATTCCTGATAAGAAGGCGCTTGTTGATCATTTTAAAATTCTTTATGAATTTGAGTCCCGGAGGCTTGAGCGTTTGGTAGAATTAAAATATCAGAAATATTCACATGATACGGTCGGGTTACCACAAAATGAATCAAGTCTGCTATATCTTCAGCTTTTAAAGCTTCGAATCCTTTATAAACATCATCTGCCCTCTCCACATCTCCTTTGAACCTAACCGTTGAAAACTCTGTATCTACAAGTCCAGGATGCACTGCTGAAACACGAATTCCGTATTTACTTAAATCCATTCTCATCCCTTTATTCAAGGCATCAACAGCATGTTTGGTAGCACAATATACATTTCCACCTTCATACACTTCTTTTGCAGAAATGGATCCTATATTAATTATCTGACCTTTCTTTAGAGCCACCATACTCGGACTAATTGCCTTGGTTACATACAGCAACCCTTTGATATTAATATCAATCATTGCCTCCCAATCATTGGTATCACCCTCTTGAACAGGACTTAAACCATGTGCATTTCCTGCATTGTTAATCAAAATATCAATTTCCTTAAAATTCTCAGGCAAAGACGCAACGGCTTTAAAAACAGCATTTTTATCGCTTACATCAAAATTTAATATACAAACATCGGTAGTCTTAGAAAGTTCTTTTTGCAATAACTCCAATCGATCTAATCTTCGTCCACATAAAATCAATCTGATATTATTCTTTGCAAAAATCTCTGCGGTGGCTTTTCCTATTCCGGAAGTTGCACCGGTGATAAAGGCTGTTTTTTTCACTTTAAAATATTTAAGTTAAAGGTATAAAAAAAACCGTCTCCAAGCGGTGACGGTTTTCTTATTTTTGATTGGATAACCACAACCAACCAAAATCAACTAACCAAACTTAATATGAAATTTTATTTATTTTTTGTCTTTTTATCTTTGTGCGTTTCCGCGTTGTTTTATTTTTTTCAGAAATTTTTCCATCCTTTAAATATTGAATAAAATAATCTCCTTCAAATTTATATGTTGTCCCAGAATTGATATGAAATAACTCCACAATAGTATCATTTACTACAGTTAACTCAAAAGTTTCGGTGTTAATACTATCATAACCCAATGTTAAAACTTTCAAATCGTCATAGCCATCAATGTCAAAGACTTCATAATTACCTTCGTAATTCCAATAGACTAAATCAATATCCGTGCCAGCTTTTGATTTTGAAGAATAAAATGTATTATTTTTTCCTGCAATAAAGCTTAAAAAGTTCTCATAATCAAATTCATTCCTAGTTCCGGCAATACTTGTGTCGTATTTTCTCCATATTTCAAAGTCCTGTAAAAGGTATTCTATATTCTCATAAAATAATTTATCGTAATCAAATTCATCCACATCGTACCCTATTAAAAAATAACTGGTATCAGTAGTAGCATTATACAATTCAATTTCATTTTTAGACAACTGGCACACTTCAAAAGTATCTTGACCATCCAAATCGTGATTCGCAACTAACAAACCTCGATTCAAATCGTAATTCCCAATTTGAATTCCGTAACCATTTCCCTGAAACCCTATGCCTGAAATATTATTATTTGCATACAGCTTACCTCTATCAAAAGACAAAGTAAAAGCCAATTGCAAATATGGAATTTCATCTGAACCCTGAGTAGCATGATAATCTAAATACCATACATCATAGGCCTCCACAAAACTAGGATCATCTAACTGCTCCTCTGGATAATCATTTGAATACTCATTTATAATACAAGAGCTAAACAGCAACAATGAAATTGTTAACGAAAAAGTAATTTTTAAAAGTCTCATAGGCATTAGGTTTAATACTTAAGACTTTTCAAAGTTTGTGCCAAAAAAATAGAGCCCTTGAAAATTTCTTTTCAAAGACCCTATTTTCACAGATTTCCCCTGTAAAATATTACATCTATTATTGTACTACAAAGCCCGCTGGGTTCTGAATCACGGCTGAAGAAATAAATCTTGCCGGAATCGGACTAATATAATTATCCTTTGTAGGCTGTTTTGTTAGCGGCACATTTTCTGTTGGATCTCTATCCAAAGCAATAGCTTCCAAAGTTTCTGTACGTATCAAATCATACCAACGCTTATGTTCTCCGGCTAACTCCCAACCTTTCTCGGCTACAATTTCCTCTGCAGTTGCCGTGGTTACATCAACTCCAACATCTGGCGTATTATATGGCAAACCTGCAGCTCTTCTTTTAACCTGATTCAAAGCATCTATAGAAGCTGGTGTTTCCCCGTCACCTCTAGCTTGTGCTTCAGCAAAAACCAACAACACCTCAGCATAACGTATTACTTCAAAAGATCTAAAACTAGCAACCCTATTTCCTACGTTTAGATTCTCTGATAAGGTGAATTTTTTATACATAGGATGCATTCTTTCAGAATCTGCCCAAGGAATAGTTGCTGGATCCTTATCCACGATTTGACCCGCCGAAACTCCTCTATTTGGAATATCGGTTACAAAAGTCGCATCTTTTCTTGCTCCTGCGGGAAAATCGTTGAAAAATTGTAATTCCGGATAGGCATCAGACCATCCTCTAGACATATGAAAACTAAAGGCTGAAGCATAAGCTGAACCTAGGTTTTCATCCTCAGAAAACTGTACAGAAAACACTGCCTCTTTGCTATTCTGATTATTAAACAACCATAATTGATCTATAGCCAAAAGTTCAAAATACCCCATATCAACAACCTCTTTTGCCTTATCTGCTGCCATTTGATACTTTGTTGCATCCTTTACAGGCCAACCTCCCCAAGTCAAATACAGATCTGCCAACAATGCTTTTGCAGCACCGGAATGCAATCTACCAGGAACATTTGCTCCAGGAGCCGGCAAACCAGCTTCAGCAATCAACAAATCCGCTTCAATATGATTGTAATTATTTAAGACGGTAGATCTAGGTTCTTCTCCTGTTAAAACACTCTCCTCTAAATTTGCCGGAACATTCCCCCAAACTCTCACCAAATGAAAATACGCCAATGCTCTATGAAAACGAGCTTCAGCATCTGCAACCTTCACAACTTCTGCTGATACAGATGCAGTTTTCAATCCTTGAATCAAAGTGTTTGTATAATAAACGCTCTTCCATAAATGATCCCAACTTTCTTGCATCCATGCATTATCTGCATTTTCACCACCTCCATAGTTGAATCCATCGTAAATTCTTAGCGGGGCCTTATTCCCGGCCCACCATGTTGTAAGATCATCTGAGCCATACGTTGGCACTCTTAATTTATGAGGTTGTGCATATGTTTTTTGTGTATTTCTATACACCGATGTCAACGCAGCCACAACTTCATTTTCAGATTTCAATTGATCAATCAAAAGAACACTAGACAAATCTTCTTCTAAATCAATACATGAATGTCCAATGAATAGCAATGCAACTACCAACACTGGATTAATTATATATCTGTTTATATGTTTCATAATGTGTTATTTTTATTAATTAAAAAGTAAAGTTTACTCCCAACGAAAAAGATCTGTTGATTGGATAGGCGTTATAATCAATACCTAAATCCAAATCCGATCCTCCGGATGCTGTAGACTCTGGATCAAACCCTTTATAATTCGTCAAGATGAACAAATTCTCAGCATTCAAATAAACTCTGAAAGAATCTATACCTGCTTTACTAATTAAATTACTTGGTATGGAATACCCAAGAGAAAGTGTCTTCAAGGTTATGTAAGATCCATCCTCAACAAACTGAGAAGACAAAGTTTCTGTTGTATCTCTATTCGCTGGAATATTACTAGGATTTGTTGGAGACCACCTGTTTACATACTCTCCATGAACCGCATGAAACTGCGCTGATCCTAGTCCCATCATACGCATTCTTTGAAAATTATAAATATCATTTCCTTGCGATCCTAACAATAAGAAATTCAGATCGAAATTTTTATAGGACACGTCCCAGTTCCAACCCCAAGTAAAGTCGGGGTTTCCATCTCCTACAGTCGTAATATCATCTGACGAAATAATTCCATCATCATTGACATCTTTGTATTTTGCATCTCCAGGAACTCTTCCGAATGCTGCTGCTTCTGCCGCTTCATCCGTTTGATACACCCCTTCAAATACATAACCTCTAAAAGAACTTATCGATTTTCCTACTTCAACTCTCGTTGGGTTCACAGGAAAAGTATTGTCATAATAAGTATTCCCCAACTCCATGAACTCCTTATCGTCTACCAAAGAGACTACTTCGTTTTTGTTTGAAGCAAAAGACAAATTAGAGTTTACATGCCACTCATCGTTGTCAAAAACTCTCCAACCAAAAGCTATTTCATATCCCTTATTTTGAACTTCCCCGGCATTCACCGTCATAACACTTGGTCCACCTAATCCATCAAGTAATCTATCCAACAAAAGATTAGAAGTATTCTTAACATAATAATCAAAAGACAAGTTTAATTTAGAGTTCCACAAACCTAAATCAATTCCAAAATTCGTTTGCGCTGTAGTTTCCCATTTTAAATCTGGATTTGCTGCTCTATCTGAAGGTGCTATTCCAATAGAGTTGGAAGTTCCTTGGTACGGATAATTTACATCTGGTCCTGTAATAGGCGCTACATAACTATCTCTTGGATTGATGGATTGACTACCCGTTACACCATAACTTATTCTTGCTTTCAAAGCACTAATAGCATCAACACTTTGCATAAAACTTTCTTTTTTGATTTTCCACGCTAGTGAAGCTGAAGGGAAATAACTCCATCTGTTTCCATCTCTAAATACACTAGAACCATCTGCTCTATAGGAAGCAGTAATCAGATACTTGTCAAATAAGTTGTAATTGAACCTTCCTAAAAATGATTGCAGCGCTCTTGTATAAGAATCATTACTTGTATTCTGAACATCTCCTAATGCTAAAAACTTATACGATTTATCTGCAAAAAAACCATTTGCACTTGCCTCTGTCCAAATTGTAGAACTTTTTAATTCTTCATATACAGCATCCACTTTAATTTTGTGATTCTCGTTTCTTTCATTTGTATAGGTCAATCGGTTCGTGATCTGAGTATTAATTCTCTCTGTGTTTCTCACACTTGCAGACCCATTATTTACCAAAATCGAAGTAGCTCTATTATCCACGTTTCTAGCCTGATCTACCCCTCCAGAAAAATTAAAAGTAAACTCCTTTGTGATATCATAATTGAAATAACCATTAGCGATAATTTGATTGTTAAAATCTTCACGTGTATTATTTTCTGGAGCCACCAAAGGGTTCGGTGTTCCATTTCCTACGGCCCCTTTGATAGGCACGAAATTGTAATCTCCATTTTCATCAAATGCCGGAGTAGTTGGATCCCAAGTTAGACCTGTTGCTATATTCGCTCTCACCCCTCTAAATTCCTCTCGGTTGATATAGGTATTCATCCCCACTTTTACCTTATTTGATAGTTTTGCATTTACATTAGCACGCAATCCCATTCTTTTGTAATTCTGATTGATAATGGTACCATCTTGATCAAAATAATTCCCGGATAAGTAATAATCTAATTTATCAGTCCCACCACTTATGGTAAGCTGTTGGTTTGCAAAATGAGCAGACCTAAATAATCTTTCTTGCCAGTCTTCACCTCCATTTGTTTTTAGGTCGTCTATTTCTGTACTTGTAAATGTACCATCCCCATTGGCGTGATTTACCCCTTCTGCAAACTGAGAAGGTGTCATTAATTTTAATTTTTGTGACACATTAGAAACTCCATAAAAAGATTCAAAACGCACCTTCATTTTTCCACCACCATTTTTAGTAGTAATCAATACAACCCCATTCGCTCCCCTTGAACCATAGATTGCTGTTGCAGAAGCATCCTTCAAAATCTCCATGGTTTTTATATCATTTGAATTGATCGCATTGATACTTGACACAGCGATACCGTCAACCAAATACAATGGATTATTATTCCCACTAATTGAATTGGATCCACGAATTCTAATTTTATATCCTGATCCTGGTGCTCCACTTGTTTGATTTACCTGAACCCCCGCAGCTCTACCCTGCAATGCCTGGTCTACTCTTGTAATGGGCTGTTTGTCAAAATCTTTTGAAGAAACCGAAGCCAAAGCCCCTGTAAGGTCACTTCTTTTTGCTGTTCCATAACCTACAACCACCACCTCATCTAAGGCCGCAGCGTCCGCTTCTAAACTTAAAGTTATAGATGTTTTACCAACTATATTTACTTCCGTAGTTTTAAAACCCAGGTAAGAAACTACCAAGGCAGTTGTACCTTCAGGCACTTCCAAGGAAAAGTTCCCATCAAAATCTGTTTCCGTTCCAATAGTAGAACCTTTTGCTACAACACTTGCTCCAGGAAGTGGAGAATTGGTATCATCTTTAATGACACCAGAAACTGTTGTTGTTTGTTCCTCTTCAACAATAATTTCTTTTATCGCTGGCTGTACAATCGTTTTGGTCAAAACTATTTGTTTGTCAACAATTTTATAGGAAACTTGTGTATTAGAGAAAACAATATCTAAAACCTTATCTACGGTTTCTTTCGTAACTTTTACGGTAACCTTTCTATTGAGGTCAACATCTGGATTTTTAAATAAAATATTAAATTCCGTATTTCTTTTGATTTCAAAAAAGACTTGTTCTACAGTAACATTGTCTAAATTGAGAGAAATCTTGGTTTTTTGAGAATAATCGCTTGCTTTAACGGTAAACAAGGACATACACAACAGCACTAACGTAATTTTAAAACGTAACTTTTGCCTAAAAGACAGGGATCTGTCTTTTAGCATGGTTTGGTTTATTTTCATAATTTGGTTTGGTTAAGTAAATTGAAAATAGTTAAGTTGTTTTGGTGTTCGGTTTGGTTAAGTTTAGTTTATATCATTTATATCTATTTTTGAATTGAGTCGGTTGCGCAACAGACAGGTTTAATAATTAGTTCTTATACTGAGAGATGGTTATTACATCTCCTTCTACTTTAAACTGAAAAGGTCTAATATGGCTTAGATAACTTAAAATTTGTGATGGTGTTTCTGTTTCAAAAGTTCCTGTATAAGGATCGTTTTCTATCCCATGAAACTCATTCACTATTGTAATATTATAGTGTCTTTCCATTTTTTTAAGAATATCTTGAAATTTTAAATTTTGAAAATTCAAAACGTCGTATTTCCATGCGATGTAACTATCCACATTGACGTCCTTCTTAGAAATAGTGGCTGTTGTTTTGTTTAACTGTGCTTTTTGATTTGGCACCAGCATTAATTTTTGATTTGAAGAGTCCACAGTGTTCGAAACACCAACAGACCCTTCAACCAAAACAACTTCTTGAATATCTTCATTTTCATATGCCATAATATTAAACTGTGTCCCATAAACTTCGGTCACAATTTCATTGGCGTGCACTTTAAAAATATCTGTTTTACTTTTTGTTACATCAAAGAATGCCTCACCCGTTAGGAAAACTTCTCTTACCTGATTGTCAAGAAATCGTACGGGGTACTTTAATGAAGAACCAGAATTTAAGGTAACTTGTGTACCATCACTCAACTCCAACTCGAATTTTTTTCCAAAGGGAACATATAATTCATTAAAAACAAGCTCGTCAGAAACATCTCCTAGATTTGTATCCGCATAAGAAATTTTATCTTCTAATTGAACACCAATGATGGTTCCTTTTATGTCTACCAGGTCATCCTTGTGGGCAGTATTGATAATTTTTGTAGACCCATCGCTCAAACGCAACACAATCTCATCACTATCTATAGGCGCAGGTCCATTGTTTATAATTTGTTGGGACTCCCAATAAAATGCAGCTCCCAAAATCAACACAACAGCGGCAGCATATTTTACTAGATAAACTATTGAGGATGGCTTTCTTTTTTCTTTGGGTAATTTCTTTTGAATGTTTTTTAGGATTCTATTTCTAACCTCATCTTCATCACCATATTCTGATTTCCATGAATAATCATCGGATTGATATGAATCTAAGAAAGCGGATAATTCTTTTTTTTGGGTTTCAGAACTTTCCCCTTTCAGAAAAGATTTAATTTCCTTTTTTATTTCTTTTATCTTCAATGGAACTTTTGTTTTCGTTAGTATACAACACAAAGAATACACCCTTGTATTATAGTAGTACCTATTTTATAAAAAAGGTACCGATGAAAACTAAAGTTTTTTTAAAAAAAAATATGTTGCTCAACCAAAAGCAGCAAAAAGGTAAGTTCTTTATAGTGCTCCTGAAGATATTTTGAAGCAATAGACATTTGATTTTTAACGGTTTGATTGGAAATATTTAATTCTTCAGAAATTTCTTTATGACTTAAGTTTTTAAACCTACTTAGATAAAATATTTCTCTACATCTTTTAGGAAGTTTATCCAGACAAGTATTCACAAGCTTTTTTGTATCCTCCAAATTTAACAGCTCGTCAGCAGTATTTACACTTACAATATTTGAAAATTTTTCAATATCTAAAGTTTTAAATTTGGTGTCTCTGTAATATTTATAAATCTGAAAACGTAAAGATTGAAACAAATATGCGGATATATTGACCACTTCAAGCGTATCTTTTTTTTTCCAATATGAAAGAAAAATTTCTTGAACTAAATCCTCAACAACACTTTTATCCTTAAGCACTCGAAAGCCATAAATATAAAGTTTGGACCAATATTGTTGGTATACCTGCTCAAAGCTCAAAGTATGAGCATCTCTTTTTTCAGCCATAGTTTGGCTATTTTTATGAGCTAATTTTAAGTTCAAGTAATAGTTTGGTTTGGTTGTCCCAAATATAATAAAATATTATTACCGATAAACCAAGCTTCAATTTTCAGAACACTTTTGCCACCTATCACCAATGGAACAGCAGGAAAATCAACAATTATTAAAGTTCACTCAATATCATTTTCTCTATTTTTTTGGCCTTAGGATGTAGTATATTATTTTCTAAATGAATGTGCTGATGTAAATCTTCTTCAAATTCCTGCAACTTAGAATACATTGCTTTAAAAGTGTTACAAGCCTCCTTTGGTGGGGTATAATTATTTGTCAACTCAGCAATTCTTTTGAAAATATCCCCAGCCGATTCATGCTCTTCTTCCATTACCTGAATAGGATTTTGAACCGATTGAAAATGCGGTTTTGTATACTCCTCCATTCCATTCTCTATTTGAACTAAATATTTGATATACGGAAAAAGAATTTTCTCTTCCTTTTGCATATGAAAATTTAATTCTTGAGCAACCTCCCTAAACAAAGACTGAATTTCTAACAGCTCTGTATAATGATGTCCATGCACCTTGGCCACTTTATTAATATATTGGTTCAAAATATCCACACTATCCAAAACATACTTGTGATGTATATTTACGATATGATCCATCAAGAAATTTAAATTCCAAGTATCATAATTTTCCGCCCGCTTAGTAACCACATCTACATTTTTCAACTCCTCTGATAAAACATTGTAAGAAACACCTTTCTTGTCGCATATTTTATCCAATGAAACTCCTCCTCCACAGCAGAAATCAATGCCGTGTTTTTTAAAAATATCGGCCGTTTTTATATTATTAGAGACAACATCTGCTACAGTACATTCCTTGGTTATTGTTAACATAACTTCTATTTTTATTAAAAGACAAAATAATCTTTTATACAAATATATACAAAATCTTACCATTTGCAAGTTCTTAATCTAGAATTCACGTTGTCTGAGTAACGAATTGAGTATCTTTAAATTTTCACATTAAAATTAGAAACTTAAAGACCTATTATGATGTTGCTTAAATCTTTATCTCGATTAGCTCTGATTTCAAGTATTTTATTTTTTTCATCCTTAGATTGCCAAGCACAATCTATTGAAGGAACTGTTTTAGAAACAGGAAATAAGACAGCTTTGCCCTATGTGAATATATTGATCAAAAAAAGCAACAGAGGAACCATAACAAACGAATCTGGAACCTACTCATTAAACACAAAGGGATTACAAGGAACAGACACTATTTCCTTTCAATTTATTGGTTTTAAAACGGTAAACACCACCTACGAACAACTATCTAAAAACCCAACCTTGCTTTTGACCACCGACGTGATGTCCATAGACGAAGTGGTCATTACCAACAAACAATTAAAGGTAGAGGACATTGTGAAAAATGTTCTCAAAAATAAAGAACTCAATTACAATACAAATTTTCAAAAAACCCAAATATTTTCAAGGGAACGCTATATCACTGACGTGAATAAAATTGAGCTCGATTATAAAAAAAGTACTATTGAAGAACTAAGCGAAGAGACCATCAGAAATTTTGAGGAAAAAATGCCCAAAACCTCTACATCATATTTTGACTTTTTAGCAGATTTTTATTTCAATGGACAAACTTCATCTTTTAAAATTGAACCCATTCAAGCTGTTGAATTGATTTCTAAAGATTTGGCAGAGTTGGCAAATTATGAAGACGTTTTCAACTCACTTTTTGCGGACACAAAGGACAAGGAATACTGGAAAATTAAAAGCGGAATGTTTGGAGAAAAAATAGACTATGAACAAGATACTACTGATGTTCCTGAAAACGCAGACAGCAGACCGCTCTCCTATTTTAAGGCACAGTTAAAAGAAAAATCGAACTACGTGACGCTAGAGGATAAAAATCTATGGGAGTTTTTACACAAAACAGGTCGTTATAATTTTGAATTAGAGGGTAGCACAAGTGTCAACAACGAATCCGTTTACATCATTAGCTTTACGCCAAAAAAGAAAGGAAAATACGTTGGTAAAGTCTTTATCAGCACAGAGACCTTTGCCCTTCTAAAAGCTAGTTATGAATACGCTGACGGAAAACGTGGAAAAAACTTTAATTTCTTAGGCGTTGGCTATACAGAAAATGGGTTTAAAGGTTCTATCTATTTCGAAAAAGAAAACGACACCTATCAATTGAAATATTTTTCTTTCAACAAAAATTACAACATCAGAATAGACAGAAAAATTGCATTACAGAAAAAGAGAAACAGATTTTTGTTTGATAAAACATTAAAAGAATTAAAAATCGGATTGAATTTAAATTTACAAGTTCAAGAGGCTATTGAATACTTTGCTATTAAGACTGAAACAATTGACGAAGAAAAATTTGATGGATTTACAGAAAAGAAAACTTTTAATGTCATCCATATTGATCAATTTGATGAAAATTTATGGAAAGGATATGATATCATTGAGCCCACAAAAAAATTAAAAGGCTACAAAAAACTTAAATAAACCAGAACAACTTACTCATAAGGATTTTTGTAACTTAGGAAAATAATAACGTACTATGAAAAAACAATGCCTTGAATGCGGAGATGAGTTTATCGGAAGATCAGATAAAAAGTTCTGTTCTGATTATTGCAGAAATGCATACAACAACAAAGTAGATTCTGAGGCAAAAAATTTAATTCGCAACATCAACAACCGACTTAAAAAAAACTACAAAGTACTCCATAAATTAAATCCTTCTGGAAAAACAAAAATCCCTAAATCTAAATTGATAGACGAGGGATTTTATTTTCAATATTTTACAAGTATTTACACTACCAAAACTGGAAATACGTATTATTATGTATACGATGAAGGCTACTTAGCTCTAGAAAATGACTTTTATCTATTAGTAAGAAAAGAATCTTAAATATCTTTTAAGGCCAAAGCAGCTTTTAAGACATCTCTACGGCTAATTTGCCCAACCAGTTCCCCATTATCAACTACTGGAAAACGTTTTCTCTTTGACTTATAGAACAAGCTAGCTACATCAAATATTGACATCCCAGAAGTAATTGTTTCCACATCTTTTACCATATGATCTTCTACTTTTACATCATTCATTGGAACGTTGTAATAACCACTCTCAGCAATTTGTTTCATACAGTCTCCCTCAGAGATAATCCCCAATAGTTGATTATTATCATTTACTACCGGTCCTCCCGAAATTTTATTCTTTATCAACAACTCCATCACTTCTAATACAGATTGATCTGCTTTAAATGTGATTAACTTAGTGGTCATATATTTAGACACAAAAATTTTATCCGTATAATCTTTTTCTTCCTTCGTAGTCGGTGCTTTAAAATTTTTTATCGCCATGTGTTTAATTTTTAGTAGTTAACAATTTCTTTTGCTTTTTGTTAGCTTCCCTAATATATAAATTTATTCATAAAAAAAAAGCGTCTTCAAATTATATTTGAAAACGCTTTTAAAATTATAGTTTTAGAAGTAGCCTATTGTACTTGACTCACTCTAATATTATTTGTCATTCCTTGCTCTTCAACAGGTGATGCATTTAAATTAATTACATGATCTCCTTTTTCAAGGAATCCGTATTTAATTGCAATTGCGTTTACATCTTTAATAGTTTCTAAAGTAGAAGCATCACTACTGTAATACTTCGCTTTTACGCCATAATACAAATTCAACATTGCCAATACTCTCTTATTTGGAGAATACGCCAAAATATGAGAATTTGGTCTCAATGCAGAAATTTGAACCGCTGTATAACCAGAATACGTTACTGTAGAAATTGCCTTAGCATCAATATTATCAGCCAACAAAGCTGCCTGGTAACAAATTCCATTAGAAATAAAACGTTTTGGGTCTTTCAATACAGGTACAACTCTTGGTACCTCAATTAATGGAGAATGCTCACAGCTTGTGATAATATCACGCATTTTTCTAATCACCTCAACTGGGAAAGCTCCTACTGAAGTTTCTCCTGATAACATTACTGCATCTGCACCATCCATAATAGAATTGGCAACATCATTTACCTCTGCTCTTGTTGGAACTTGATTCTCAATCATTGTTTCCATCATTTGCGTAGCAATAATAACTGGTATCTTAGCCTCTTTTGCTTTTCTTACCAACATTTTCTGTACCAAAGGAACCTCAGCCATAGGGATCTCAACACCCAAATCACCACGAGCTACCATCAAGGCATCCGTATTAGCGATAATTGCATCAATGTTTTCTAAAGCTTCTGGCTTTTCAATTTTAGAAATTACCCTTGTTCTATACACAGAAGTATCAGAGTTTTCTTCAATCAATTTATGAATATCATCTAAATCGGCAGGGTTACGTACAAAAGATAAAGCCATCCAATCTACCTCTAACGACAAAGCAAAAATTGCATCTTTAACATCTTTCTCTGTCAATGCAGGTAAAGAAATAGCCGTATTAGGCAAGTTTACACCTTTTTTAGACTTTAATGGTCCTCCACGTAATACTTTCGTAGTTACATTTTCTTTCCCATCTGTAGCAGTTACCTCAAAAAGTAATTTACCATCATCCACTAAGATTTGCTCTCCAACTTTTACATCCACTGGGAAGTTTTTGTAAGTCATAAAAGCTTTCTCTTGCGTTCCTTCAGCCAAATCAGCTGTAGTAAATGTAAACACATCTCCTTTTGCCAATTGAATACCTTCCGCCATTACTCCAACACGAAGTTTTGGACCTTGTAAATCTGCTAAACAAGCAACATGGAATCCCATCTCCTCGTTTAACTCTCTAATAATCTTAACAATTTTCGTTACCTCATCGTAATCAGCATGAGAAAAGTTAATTCTAAAAACGTTCACACCAGAGATCATTAACTCTTTTAAAGTTTCTCTGTTATTGACAGCAGGTCCAAGGGTTGCTACAATTTTTGTTCTTTTTGATTTTAACATAATTCTAAATAATTAAAAAATCTTTCGACTTAAGTGTTGCTATGTCTATAATATAGGAGGTCATAACTTGCTCCATTTTCTTTATCTCTTGAATCGTTTCGTATACTAGATACTCCTCGAAATCACCTTCAATTTTGACTAAATAATCCGTTTGTTTTTTTTCCGGGATCAAATAGCTAGTTCTGTTTACTGTTTCATTAATCGTTCCAAACAAACCATTTTCTATAGGTACCTGTGAGACACCATGAAATTTATTTGCTATTAAAAACCAATCTACATCTATAGACTCGTCCAAATAGTTGAACACAGAAAAACAAGCATCCTGCACACCTTCTTCTACAACCAACGTATCCTTTGATTTTTGAAAGGAAGTATTCAAATTCCTATTCAAAAGATATGCCAATTTATAATCCGGTAAACTTGTATGAATACCGATCAATGTAAAATTTGAATCTTCAAAATCATCTATTTCCAAAGAATGTACTTGCATAAAAACAAATTCTATTATTAGATTTCAAATTTTAAAAAACATGCGAAAAACACAGGTTTTTTCAGAACAAAACTTCGGCTAAGTTACTTATAATTTAGAGCAACCTAAAAAAAAGATACGAAAACGTTGTAGGGATTTAGAGCATATTCTTGATTTCATCTTGATAGACAAAATATATTCTTTTTGACGCTATTTCCTCGGCTTTCTTTTTGGAAGTTGACCTTCCTTTAGAAATTACTTTTCCATCAATTACTAGTTTGACACTGTAGTGTCGAATATTTTCGTTACCAGAATCTTCATAGGTTTGAAATTCAAGATTCTTTTTGGTTTTTTGACACCATTCGATGATCAACCCTTTATAACTAGTAATTTTATTTTCTAGAGAAGGAATATCCACAAAAGCATTGATTACACGCTTGTCGATAAATTTTTCACAATAACGATATCCTCTATCTAAATAAATTGCACCTATTAGAGCTTCAAAAATATTTCCATAAATATTTTGACCCATTCTATTTTTAGAAATGGTACTCTTCACAAATCGGATTAAATCCAACTCTTTTCCTAAGGTGTTCAATTGATTTCTACTAACAATCTTAGATCGCATTTGGGTCAAATACCCTTCATTCCCATCCGGAACTGTTTTAAACAAAAAAGCTGCTATAACAGACCCTAACATAGCATCGCCAAGAAATTCCATCCTTTCATAATTGATAGGATTACCATTCTCATCCAATACTTTTATAGATCTATGTATAAAAGCTGTTTTGTAATAATTGATGTTCTTAGGACGAAAACCTAATAATTTTTTAAGCGCAACATAAAACTCCTCGTCTTCTTTATCTTGAGGTTTGATTATGTTTCGAATAAATTTCAAAGGCTATCTAGTCTATTTTTTTTATCAATACACATGCATTGTGCCCACCAAATCCAAAAGTGTTACTCATCGCTACTTTGATATCTCTCTTTTGAGGTTTGTTCAAAGTAAGATTTAACTTTTCATCAATACGCTCATCATTTGTTACGTGATTGATTGTTGGAGGTACAATTCCATGTTTCATAGCTAAAATAGAAGCAATAGCTTCAATAGCTCCAGCAGCACCTAACAAGTGCCCTGTCATAGATTTTGTTGAATTGATATTGATATTGTAAGCCTTTTCTCCAAAGACATCTTTAATTGCTTTTGTTTCAGCAATATCTCCTAATGGAGTTGATGTTCCGTGAACGTTAATTGCATCAATGTCGTCAATAGTAAGACCAGCATCTTTGATACAGTTAAGCATTACATTTTTAGCTCCTAATCCTTCCGGATGAGGCGCTGTTAAGTGATGTGCATCTGCAGAAAGTCCTGCACCACCAATTTCAGCATAAATTTTTGCTCCACGTGCTTTTGCATGTTCGTATTCTTCTAGAATCAATGCTCCTGCACCTTCACCCATCACAAAACCTTCACGGTCTTTATCAAAAGGTCTTGAAGCTGACTTAGGATCGTCATTTCTTTGAGATAATGCATGCAAAGCATTAAAGCCTCCCATTCCAGATTGCGTAATTGCCGCTTCAGAACCTCCTGAAACGATCACATCAGCATATCCTAAACGAATATAATTTAATGCATCAATAATTGCATTTGCCGATGAGGCACATGCAGAAACAGTTGTAAAGTTTGGTCCTCTATAACCGTGTTTAATTGAGATCATTCCTGGTGCTATATCAGCAATCATTTTAGGAATGAAGAAAGGATTGAATTTAGGCGTTCCGTCACCAGCAGCAAATTCCAACACTTGTTGTTCAAATGTATCAATACCACCAATTCCTGCACCCCAAATAACCCCTACTCTATCAACATCAATATTCTCAGATGTCAAACCAGCGTCAGCAATAGCTTCGTCAGATGCAACCATTGCATACTGCGTAAACTTATCCATTTTTCTAGCCTCTTTTCTGTGAATAAAATCGTTGACATTGAAGTCTTTTAATTCGCAAGCAAAACGAGTCTTGAACTTGGCAGCATCAAAATTAGTAATAGGCGCAGCTCCGCTAACACCATTTACTAGTCCATTCCAATATTCTTCAATATTATTTCCGATTGGCGTTAATGCACCAAGTCCAGTTACTACTACTCGCTTTAATTCCATAAAAGTCTTACTTTTTTGCTTCTTCTATATAGCTTACTGCTTGTCCAACAGTTCCAATGTTTTCTGCTTGATCATCTGGGATTTGAATTGAAAATTCTTTTTCAAATTCCATGATTAATTCTACTGTATCTAATGAATCAGCTCCTAAATCGTTAGTGAAGCTCGCTTCGTTAGTTACTTCGTTTTCGTCAACGCCTAATTTATCAACGATGATCGCTTTTACTCTTGATGCAATGTCTGACATAATTTTTTATTTTAAATTTTAAATCGGGGCAAAAATAATAAACTTTCAATTAAAAAAGCATTTTACCCGAAAAATGTGCTCACTAAAATAAAAAATTATCTTTAATAATTTGATTATCTTGGTCTAATATTAATATTTATTGCTTCTTTTGCAGTTGAATTTCCTTTATAATATATCATGAAAAGATTAGCAATATTAGCTTCCGGATCAGGTAGCAACGCAGAAAACATAATTCGATACTTTGAGAACCACGAGTCTATTAAAGTAACTTCCATCGTTACCAACAGAAAAGAAGCAAAGGTTCTTGAGAGAGCAAAAAAATTAAACGTTCCAGCTGAATATTTCCCCAAAAAAGCCTTTTTAGAGGAAGAAATTGTACTTGATCATCTACTTAAAAACGCAGATTACGTCATTTTAGCAGGCTTTTTATTAAAAATCCCACAAAATATTGTGGATGCTTATCCTGATAAAATTATAAATATTCACCCTGCCTTGCTTCCTAAATTTGGAGGAAAGGGAATGTATGGTATGAATGTACATACCGCTGTAAAAGAACAAGGAGAAACGGAAACAGGAATTACAATTCATTTTGTGAATGAAAACTATGACGAAGGTGCGATTATCTTTCAAGCGAAAACAGCTGTTTCTGCTTCTGATTCTCCAGAGGATATTGCCAATAACATACACCAATTAGAATACGCTCATTTTCCAAAAGTTATTGAAGAGGCCCTCTTATAAGTAAAGAATACAAATACTTTTATATATTTATATCTATAAAGCCTCTTTAAGTTGTGAAGGTTTCTAATTATGGCGAAAAAATACTATGTAGTTTGGGAAGGAAAAAAAAGAGGTGTGTTTACTTCTTGGAATGTCTGTAAAAAAAATATTGACGGATACCCAGGAGCTAAATACAAATCTTTTGCCGACAAAGACCTAGCTGAAAAAGCCTTTAAGGCTAGTTATGAAGAATACAAAGGTGTTAGCACCAAGAAAAAAGAACTTACTGCCAAGGAAAAAGAAGCCTATGGTAAACCTCAATTAAACACAATTGCTGTAGATGCCGCTTGTAGTGGGAATCCTGGATTGATGGAATACAGAGGTGTTGCCACCAGTACTTCTACACAACTTTTTATTCAAGGCCCATACAAATCCGGAACTAATAATGTAGGGGAATTTCTTGCGCTTGTCCATGGACTCGCTTGGTTGCAACAAAAAAAACAACCAACCATGCCTATCTATTCTGATTCTAGAATCGCAATTTCATGGGTAAAGCAACGTAAATGCAAAACAAAACTACCAATCAATAAAGACACTGAAATTTTATTTGATTTGATAAAACGAGCCGAATCATGGTTGAAAAATAATCCCTTCCAAAATCCTATTCTAAAATGGGAAACCAAAGCATGGGGTGAAATTCCTGCCGATTTCGGCCGTAAATGACAACGCAGTTGTCTTTAAGTATTTTACTCAGTTGTAGCGTTTTTTTAATTATGACAACATCATTTTTGCCTTTTTAACAGCATCAATAAACACATCAATCTCTTCTTTGGTATTGTAAAAAGCAAAAGAAGCTCTCACTGTCCCTGGAATTTCAAAATAATTCATAATCGGTTGTGCACAATGATGTCCTGTTCTTACCGCAACTCCTAATTTATCTAAAATACTTCCTACATCAAAAGGGTGTACTCCTTCTAAATTAAAAGAAATTACAGCGGCCTTTTTCTCTGAAGTCCCGTATATTTTAATTCCTTCGATTTCAAGAAGTTTTTCTGTACCATACTTCAATAATTCATCTTCGTAAGCAGCAATATTGTCAAAACCTACACCATTCATATAATCCAAAGCAACACCAAAAGCGATTCCTCCAGCGATATTGGGAGTTCCTGCTTCAAATTTATGAGGCAAACCAGCATAGGTAGTTTTTTCAAATGTAACCGTTTCAATCATTTCACCACCTCCTTGATAGGGTGGTATTTTATTCAACCATTCCTCTTTACCATACAAAACACCAACTCCTGTTGGACCACATAATTTATGGGCAGATGCTACATAAAAATCTACATCCATGGCTTGAACATCAGGTTTTATATGTGGACAAGCTTGTGCTCCATCTATTAAAACTGCGGCCCCAACGGCATGTGCTTTATCGATAATTTCTTGTACTGGATTGATCGTTCCTAAAGCATTTGAAATATGATTGGTAAATACTAATTTTGTTTTGTCAGACAACAAAGAATCGTAAACATCCATCTGCAATTCCCCAGCTTCATTAAAAGGAATCACTTTTAAAATAGCTCCTGTTCGTTCACATAACATTTGCCAAGGCACAATATTAGAATGATGTTCCAACGCAGAAACTATTATTTCATCTCCCTCTTGTAACAAATCTGTGAAACCCGTTGCCACTATATTGATACTGTGTGTGGTTCCAGCGGTAAGAATAACTTCAAACGATTTTTTTGCATTGAAATGTTTCTGAACCGTTAGCCTTGCCTGTTCATATGCATCCGTAGCTACTTGACTAAGTGTATGTACTCCACGATGAATATTTGCATTGATTTTAGTATAATAGTCTACGATAGAATCAATAACAACTTGTGGCTTTTGACTTGTTGCTGCATTGTCAAAATACACCAATGGTTTACCATTTACCTTTTCATTTAAAATAGGAAAATCCGCTCTTATTTTTTGAATATCAATCATAGGACTACTAATTTGAACTGCAAAAATACAACAGGAAATAGTCTTTACCTACTATAATGAACAAAATAAAACTTTTATTTAGACTTAATAAAAATAATGTTTATGTTTGTATAAAACATTTTAGTATGACTTCAGACATTACAATTTTAAACATGACTACCCATGGTATTGTTTCTAAAAAGCAATATTTTGATGAATATCATATTGTTTATAAGAACTTAAATTTCACGTTTACCTTAAAAGGCTACGAATCATTTACAAATTATATCCTCGACTTGAAAGACATCGTTGACGAGCATAAAACCGAAAACGACTGCAGTTGCAAGGAAATAGCTATTCCCACAGAAAATCAAAGTTTAACACTGACCTTGACGCATCATGAACTTCACGAGCTAAAAGATCTCTTTTGTTTAAAACCTTTGAAAGTAAATATCATCAAACGAATGGAATATAGTTTTTCTTTGAATTAAGTCGTTTTAAAATATCTTTCTTTCAATATATTGATATGATGTAATGGGTGACCAACAATTACAAAACCCAGTGCTAAAACAGAAACTTTCCTAAAACTCATACCTTCTTTTAAAAGCATCTCGTTAGAAAAACTTTTAAAAAGAGAAATGGTGGCTTTTCTAAGCTCAACAAACTCTTGTAACAGATCTTCAATGGTTCTGTTGTTCGATTCTGCATTTGCGGCATAATTATTTTCATCCATTCCAGACAGTTTATTTTGATCTCCACGAGTAAAAGCCAAGGCTCTATAAGCTTGTACTCTTTCGGTATCTATGCAATGTTGCAACAAATCCTTTGGCGTCCATTTTCCAGTTTCGTACCGATACTCCTGGTGTCGAATTAATTCGGGTTTTATAACTTCAAAAATATCTATAGTTGCTTCTAATTGCTCTAACAACGGCATTTCTGAATCGGCCAAATTGATATATCTATCAAAAAATTCTGGCATAAAACTTAAATCCTTTATTTTCATATCTTATTTTTTCAAGGCTGTTACTTCAATTTCTATTTTCATTTTTTTATCTGCTAAACCTGCAGAAATCATGGTCGCTGCTGGTTTGATATCTCCAAAGTGCCTTCTTAACACAGGCCAACATTTTTCAAAATCTTGGGCTACGGGAACAATATAATTTACACGAACAACATCTATTAAAGAGGCATTGGCTTTTTCTAAAGTACTGATGATATTTAAGAAACACTGTTCGGTTTGATCTACGATATCCTCAGCGATAGTCATTGTAGCGTAATCATAACCTGTAGTCCCCGATACAAAGACCCAATTGTCTCGGATAACAGCACGAGAATATCCAATTTCTTCTTCAAAACTTGAACCCGAACTGATTAATATTCTTTTACTCATTTCTTTTTTTTACTAAGATATATCTTTCATGAAACATCTAAAAACAAAAAAACCTAACAACACATTAAGAGCTGTTAGGTTTACAATTCATTTAATATTTAAATCTAGCTCACTTGAGCGCCATTTGCAATATTCTCTGAAGACGGTTGAACAAATGCCAATTTACCATCCTTAGAATCCGTCATTAAAATCATTCCTTGGCTTTCAACACCTCTTAATTTTCTTGGAGCTAAATTAACCAAAACAGAAACTTTTTGACCAATAATTTCTTCTGGCTTGAAACTTTCTGCGATTCCAGAAACAATTGTTCTTACATCTATCCCAGTATCTACTTTTAA
>NZ_JAQWGB010000101.1 GCF_029238425.1 Flavicella sp. | reverse complement strand
TATATTTTTGGTAAATATTCTTCAGGCCATTTTCTAATTCCTGGAATCTTTGAGCCATCACTTGGGTGTGCCCCAACAATTTGAATATTAGGATTCTGTTCTTTTAAATAGCGAGAAGTTCCCATGATGGTACCTGTAGTTCCCATTGCTGAAACAAAATGCGTAACGCTTCCTTTTGTGTCTCTCCAAATTTCTGGTCCGGTTGTTTTATAATGAGCTCTCCAGTTGTCCTTGTTGGCAAATTGGTTTAACATGATATAACCACCTTCGGCAACTTTTTTATCAGCATAATCTCTAGATCCAATGATTCCCTCAGAGGCTGGAGTTAAAATAACTTTGGCTCCATAGGCTCTCATGGTTTGAGTTCTTTCTTTTGTTGAGTTTTCAGGTAGAACCAATTCAATTTGAATTCCTAGAATTTGGGCTATCATTGCAAGTGCAATACCTGTGTTTCCACTGGTAGCTTCAATTAGAATATCATCTTTTTTAATTACTCCTTTTTCTAGAGCAGAAGCAATCATATTGTAAGCAGCTCTGTCCTTTACACTTCCTCCAGGATTATTACCTTCTAATTTTAAAAGAAGTTGAACGTTTTTATTTTTTACTAAATTTTGACTTATTACTAAAGGAGTATTTCCAATTAAATCAACAAGTTTTTTAGGATTCATAGTGAGATTTTAATGAATTAACGGTCTTCTTTTTCTTTTATTTTGACATCGGTTGTAGTGGTGTTCAAAACAATAGAGTTTTCTGGGGTAGAACGTGTCACCCATGAGTTACCTCCAACAATACTGTTTTTCCCGATAATGGTTTCACCCCCTAAAATAGTTGCATTTGCATAAATGCATACATTTTCTTCTACAGTAGGATGTCTTTTTGCATTTTTCATGTCTTTACTAACGCTTAATGCACCTAAGGTAACACCTTGGTAGACTTTTACGTATTTGTGGATATGAGCCGTTTCTCCAATAACAATACCCGTGGCATGATCAATAAAAAATGGTGAATCAATTTCTGCACCAGCATGAATATCTGTTCCAGTGATTCTATGTGCATATTCACTCATTAACCTTGAGAATAATGGCATGTTTAAAAGATATAGTTCATGACTTAATCTATAAATGGCAATGGCATAAAATCCAGGATATGCAAGGTATACTTCTTGTAAATCATTTGATGCTGGATCATTTTCTAAAATGAAATTCGCATCTTGATTTAATTTTTCTAGAACATTTGGCAAGCTCGCTAAAAATTTATCCCAAATAGAATTGCAAAGGTCCTCAGGTTTTTTGCAAGCAACCACGGAAATCTGTTTGAATAAAACTTCAAGTTCGTCTATACTTTTATGCAAGTCTGCACTCGTGTCAAACAGCGTATAGAATAATTTTTCGGTAAAAGTTTCTGTTTTTGTTTTGATACCGTAATTGATAGCGGTATGATTCTTTAAAGAATCAATATTTTTGATAATCAGATCTTTTGTCATGATTACTGATGTTAAATGTTAATTTAATAATTTAAATGCAAGTCAATTTAGAAACAGCAACAACAATCACACGACAAATCTGAGGTGTGAAAAAATCTTAAAGTATGTGTTCGTTGTATTAACATCTTTTTTGTCTAAAGTAGACTTCAAAAGTACTAAAGTAAAACTTAGCATTCAAGTCGTTGTAACACCAATTTTCTTACAATAAAAAAGCCTTACTGAATTAGTAAGGCTTATATTTAGTGTTGTTCCTGTTTGATTCCATATTCTGTTTCGGGTTCGGCTAGTTTTTTTAGATAACTATTTGTTAAGCCAGCTTTACCAGAGGAGCAGTAAATTCCAATATATCCTCCTTGAAACAGTGAGTCAACAAGAGTCAATCTTACAATTCCGTTGATAGAAAGTTCGATATAAGTACCGTAGGCAATCAAAGAAAAAGTAACACTTTTGTTTTCGCTTCTTTCAAATTGATTTATTTGTAAGTTTTTAAAGATAAAATTATTTGCAATGTCTTGATCATTGTGCCCCCATTGCCTGATTTGTACAAACCCATTTAAATAGTCAAAAGAAATATAGTATCCGTTTCCGTTTTCGTCAGAATTAAAAACCAATCCACATTTTCCTAAATTGTAAAGATGCAATTCACCCTCCCAAATAAAATTTCTAAAAGGGTTTTTACAACCAAATAATTCATAGCCACTTTTAGTACTAACGATTCTTTCTTCAAGAGTTTCAATAATAACACTTGTGGGGTTGCCTAACAGCGCTTCCGTTTTATTGAAACCTGTTTGGGGTATAATTTTAGTCACTTTTTCTTCCCATCGATAGAATGATTTTAATTTAAGTCGACCTTTTTCATCAGCAACGATTTCTTTTGGAGGAGTGATAATTCTAAAGGTATCGACGCTTTTTCCTGCAAAATAAAAGGCATATACCAATAAATGATCTCCGTCCTTAACAACTCTTCCGGCATAATTCCCTTTCGGAAGGAGGACATTGCTGTTAAAAGAAGCATAGGTTCCTTTAAATTTATCAGAAAACCAATATCGGATTTTTAAATCTTCCCTTATAGAACCTATCAAATAGTAAATGCCATTAATTGTAAAAGCACAGGGGCATTCCACATCGTCATATACCATGGGGGAAAACAGCTGCTTTTTTAATTTGAATGTTTGGTCTTCAAGTGTTGCAAGTCCAATGCAGCCTCTTCTAGAGACAAAGCCTTCTGGCCCTCTAGCACAGATTAACAAATGTGTTTTATCATTATCTCTAAATAAAAAGGGGTCTCTAAAGCTTAACCATTGTCTTGGGTTGTTTGTCTCTGAACATTCGTAATAAGGAGCATCGGAGCCAATGGGTTCAAAAGAAGTATCTTTTTCCCAATGAATTAAATCAGATGATTTTGCTTTTCCGATTTTTTGAATATCTCCTTGATCTTCTCTTTTAAGTCCTGTATAGTACATCACAAAATAATCTTGTTCTTGCGAAACATGCATGGTCCAAAGCATATCATCATCCCATTCTCCAGGATGACCAACAAAAAGTGCATTTTTATTTCTTTTCCAGTTGATTCCATCCTCAGATGTGGCATGAGCGATATAATCATGGTTGGGGATAATAAGATGAAATAAATGGTATTTACCATTATGGATAAATACATCTATATCACCAATTTCCCATTTGCTAAATCCTCCTCCTGAATACATAATTATAAAACTTTATAGTGTCTTAATCCTTCTAAAACTCCTTCCGCTGCAATTCCTTTAGAGGCGTAATTGTTTTGAAGATGGAGCAAAGGAATAAGTTCTTTACTGTGATTTTTTACAATGATTGATTTTACCAAAGGCATAAACATATCGCTATCGTTACCAGAATCCCCAGCGGTATAAGTAGATTTTTTGGGAATATTCCATTTTCTACACACATATTTTACGGAGTTTCCTTTGGAAGCTCTTCTAGGAATGATGTCTAAAAATTGATCTTGTGACGCGATGATATTTACCAAGTGATAGATGTCTCCTAGGGCATCTTTAATTTCAGTTAAATTGAAATCTTCTTTTATGTAATCGTATGAGATTTTATAAATATTTTGAGACCCAAGGTCAGCTTGTAATTTAAGCCATTTGATAGAGCTTAAAGCCTTGTAGATTTCGTTGCGTTTCCATCTTCCTCCAATAAATTTATGCCATTTTTTATCCAGGTGAAAACTATCTTGATAAGGATAGTAAATTTCTGTTCCAACGGAAGAAATGACAATATCTGGAGTAGGAACATCATATTCCTTTAAGAACTCAATAGTTTTAGTTAAGTTTCTACCAGAAGCAAGTGCAAAAGCTACATTTTTTGGTCTTTTGTTTAGTTGAAATAAAAGTTTTTCTAAGCCTGGGTTATTCGTTTCGGGATGCAATAATGTTCCATCTATATCACATACGATTAATTTTTCTATGTTCTGTTTAAGTCTTAATTGTATAGGGATTCCTGTAGCATCATAATTTTTACTAGACGATGCTTTTAAATTTTCACAAATTCTTTTTAAGTAAGTTTCTACATGACTTTCCCAATTGTAGATTTTTCTTACGTTGGAGATACCGTTTTCAGAATGGTTTCTCCAGATGTCATTATTTGTAAGGGTTTTTATCAAAGCTGAGCTAATTTCATCTGCGTTCAGTGGATTTACAAGAATTCCATTGCTACAGTTAGGGATGATCTCTGAAGGGCCACCAAATTTAGTTGCAACAACAGGTAAGCCTGAACTTGCTGCTTCAATAATAGTGAGGCCAAAATTTTCATACAGAGTTAAGCTAGCAAAGACTCCTTTTTTTTCTGCGCAATAAGAATAAATAGTAGCAATTTCATTTTCTACATCGTGTTTTTTAGGAATTGCAAGTTTTCCATAAAGGTCATATTTGTCCATTAAAAGTAGAATCTCGGTCAGTACGGATTTTTCTTTATCCGGCATTTCGTTGATGTCTTGCCTAATTCCGGCAAAAATCACAAGATTTGCTAGGCTCTGAAGCTCTTTGTTTTTACCATAAACTTCTATAAGAGTTCTTAGGTTTTTATGACGGTCTGGTCTAGAAATCGCAACAATAACTGGTTTATGAGGGTTTGATAAAAATTTTTCTATTTTTTCTCCTACCCAATGATGTCTTTTGCTATTCTCGTTTTCATCTTTGTGACAATAATAAGGTTCAAATTTATCGATATTTATTCCAGGCGGAATTATTTGAAATTTTGCCTGTTGATGGTTTTTATATTGTTCATAAGATTGAATTTCTTGATGCGTAGATGTAATTATAAATTCGGAATTTTCTAAAACTAATTCTTCTGCATCAATTCTTTTTTTGAAGTTGAATTTTTTCTCAAGTTCCTCTTCGCATTGTCCTTTTTCTAAAAGTTTTATTTTTTTATGCAATCCTAACGAATGACCAGTATGGCAAAAAGGAATATTTAATATTTTGGATAATTCCACAGCCGCATATCCCGCATCGCCATAATGACTGTGAATCCAATCAGGTAAAATTTCATTTTTTTTCATATGAGCAATAGTACCTGAGACAAAATCGTCTAAAAAATCCCATAAGTATTCCTTTGGTTGGTACTTTTTACCAGCAAAGGGAATTCGATGTATTTCTAATTTAGAATTGATTCTTTCTTTTGGAATAGAATAACATTTAGACACTTCTGGGTCGTCTATGAGTCGTGTGAAAATGTGAACTGATTTAACTTTGGGGTGTTTTGATAGGTGCATGGCTAGATCATAAACATATCTAGTTTGACCGCCGTTGTCGGCATCTCTACCTATTTCAAGATTTTCACCTCGAACAAGGCCATGTACATTCATCAACGCAATACGTAATTTCATAGCAATATGGTTTAAGTATTATAGTTATATAGAAAAAATGTAAGCTGTAAACTTTTAGTTACCTTATTATATTACGTTTTTTTTAGGGTTTATCCAAATTTATTGCTTGTAATGAGAGGTTTAGTAAACAGATGGTTCGGTTTTAAACAAAAAAAAGCCTTACTAAATTAGTAAGGCTTTTTGTATGGTTTTTTATAAATTATGCTTTGATTTCACATCTTTCCATTAGAATATGTAAATCTTCATCATTGATTTCTTTCTTTGTATCTGCAAATTTTAAGAACTCAGGGTATGTAGCATCCAATTGAAGTTTTGTCAACTCATATCCATTGTTTTTTAATCTGTACGCTAAAGCAGCTCTACCGCTTCTTGCTGTTAAAACAATTGAAGATTCTGTTACTCCAACATCAGCTGGATCCATAATCTCATATGTTTCTCTGTTTTTGATAACACCATCTTGGTGGATACCAGAACTATGAGCAAAGGCATTATCACCGACAACAGCTTTATTTGGTTGAACAACCATTCCCATGCTTTCTTGAACCAATTGACTGATACCAAACAGCATTTGTGTATTCACATTTGTGTCAAGATCCAAATAAGGGTGTTGCTTCATAATCATAACAACCTCTTCTAAAGCAGTATTTCCAGCTCTTTCTCCAATACCATTGATGGTACATTCAATCTGTCTAGCACCATTAACGATACCTGCGATAGAATTAGCAGTTGCCAATCCTAAATCATTATGGCAATGACATGATAAAATTACATTTTCAATACCTTTTACATTTTCTTTAAGGTATTTTATTTTTGCACCGTATTCTTCAGGCAAACAATATCCTGTAGTGTCGGGTATATTTAATACTGTAGCACCTGATTTAATTACAGCTTCACAAACACGAGCTAAATACTCATTGTCTGTTCTACCAGCATCCTCTGCATAAAATTCAATATCTTCAACAAATCCTTTGGCATATTTCACAGCTGCTTGAGCTCTTTCAATAATTTTTTCTGGAGTTGTGTTGAATTTATATTTTATATGAGATTCAGAAGTACCAATCCCTGTATGGATTCTTGGTCTTTTTGCTAACTTAAGTGCTTCAGCAGCAACTTTAATGTCGTTTTCATGTGCTCTAGTAAGTCCACAAACCGTAGCGTTTTTTACAATTCTAGAAATTTCTTCAACTGATTTAAAATCACCAGGACTTGAAACAGGGAAACCAGCTTCAATGATATCAACTCCTAATAAATCTAACTGCTCTGCAATAACTAATTTTTGCGAAGTATTCAGTTTACATCCAGGTACTTGCTCACCATCTCTTAGGGTTGTGTCAAAAATTTGAACATGATTATCACTCATCTTTCCTTGTATTTGTGTTTTAACTATACTTCAAAAATAACGTATATATTGCCTTTTTTATTACGATATCTACAATGATTACTGTATTCAATTGTTTCTAAGAACGAGTTAATGAACTGTAAATCAATAATTAAGGTGTTTTCTTTTTACAATGGCTAATTGAAAAATTGGCAAACCAAAATTGACTGGTTTTTGGTCTGTTTTAGAGTAGGTGGATTTCTTATTTTAGAATAAATAGGATTTGTTTTTAGTTTGTTTATATAAATAACAGGGATTTTAGTAGAATTTGACAAGTGGATTTCTATTTGTATGAGTTTTTCAGAAAAATGTAAAAAATGTAGTAAGTTTGTTTTTCTAGTTAGGAAATTATAAACTTTCATTATGCCACAGGATCAAAAAGATTCTCTTTTTTTATTAATCAAGTCTTTGTCGAAATCAGAGAAGAGGCAGTTTAAACTGTATGCAGGGAGATTAGGTGGAAACGCTGAAGCTAATTTTATGGCGCTTTTTAGTGTTATGGATAAAATGGAAGTCTATGATGAGCAATTGATATTGAAGAAAACGAATATCAAGAAACAGCAAATTTCAAATTCAAAAGCACATTTATACAAGCAAATTTTAATTAGTTTGCGTTTGAGTCCGATTCATCAAAATGCTAGAACGCAAATTAGAGAGCAGTTGGATTTTGCTACAATATTATACAATAAAGGTTTGTATAAACAGAGTTTGAAAATTTTGGATAAAACCAAAAATGTAGCCATTAGCAAAGAAGAATATACCTTAGCTTATGAATTGGTTGAGCTGGAAAAAGTTATAGAGTCGCAGTATATTACGAGATCTATGAGTGATCGCGCAGATATATTGTCTGTTGAAGCTAAAAATATAAGTGCAAAAAATGTGGTGGTTTCAAAGCTTTCCAATTTATCGTTGCAATTATATAGTTGGTTTTTAAAATATGGCTACGTTAGAAACGATAATGACTTTAAGATTGTAAACGATTACTACGAAGCTCGTTTGCCAAATTTTGTTTTTTCAGAACAAGGTTTTACTGGTAAAATGTTTTTGTTTCAAGCAAAGTTGTGGTATGCTTTTATCATTCAAGACTTTTTGTCTTGTTACAGGTATTCTCAAAAATTAGTTGCGTTGTTTGATGAATATCCGGATATGAAACAGTTGCATCCGGTGTTTTATTTGAAAGCGGTAAATTATTCTTTAGAATCTCTTTTCTATTTGCAGCAGACATATAAATTTAATGAAACCTTAATTTCATTGGAAGATTCCATTGAATATAGAAGGTTTTTTGTCAACGAAAACACCTTGTTATTGGCCAATTTATATCTGTATCAACATAAAATAAATCTTTATTATTTAGAAGGGGAATTTGAAAAAGGAACTCAATTTGTACCCGATGTTTTAAGTCAGATCAAAGCTTTTGGTAAAAAGATAGATGCACATCACGTGATGTTATTTTATTATAAAATAGGATGTATGTATTTTGGTGCTGGGGATTATGATAATTGTATTATTTATCTAAATAAAATTATACAAAATAAGGATCTAAAAATGCGTGAAGACCTGCTTTGTTATACAAGAGTGTTGGACTTGGTTGCGCATTATGAATCTGGACAAGACCAAAATATTGACGAACTGATCAAGTCTACCTATAAGTTTTTACTAAAAATGGATAACTTGTATGAGGTTCAGAAAAAAATGATCAAATTCTTAAGAAATCTGACTTCTTTGTATCCAAATGAATTGAAAGATGCCTTCAAGAAACTACATAAAGAACTGAAGGAATTTGAAGACCATCCTTATGAAAAGAGGGCATTTTTGTATTTAGATATTATTTCTTGGTTGGAATCAAATATTGAAGGAATTCCGGTGGAAGAGGTAGTGAAAAGAAAAATGCGTTCTAGAGTATAGAAGTTCATGTCACAGCAGCAAAAATATTTTTATCTAGTTAAATTTCAATATCTAGGATTTCGTTATCATGGTTGGCAAGTGCAACCTAATGTGAAAACGGTACAGAAGATGGTTGAAAAAACACTGTCATTCGTTTTTAAACATTCAAATTTTAAAGTTTTGGGAGCTAGCAGGACAGATATGATGGTGTCTGCTCAACAGTCTGCTTTTGAGCTGTTTGTTTATGAAAAATTAGAGGAAGCTGTATTGACCCAGAAGCTAAATAAAAGTCTGCCAAACGACATAAGAATTATTGAAATTTCTGAAGTAGATGCTAGTTTTAATATTATTCAAAATTCTTCTACAAAAAAATACAGTTATTTATTTTCGAGTAGTGAAAAGATACATCCCTTTTGTGCTCCATTTATGTTAGGTGTTTTAGAAGAGTTAGATATTGAACTGATGCAGAAAGGAGCAAAACTTTTTGAGGGACTTCATAATTTTCAGCGATATGCATATAAACCTTCAGAACATACCGTTTTTGAAAGAGAAATTATTTCTTGTGAAATTATTGAGAACACAACGCTTGTGGCTAATTTTTTTCCTAAAAAAACATTTATGCTAAAAGTCGAAGGAGCTGGTTTTATGCGTTATCAAATTAGATTGATGATGGGCGTTTTGTTTCAGTTAGGAAAAGGTTTGGTGGATATCGAATTTATCAAAGATACTCTTGCGAATCCTTCCTCGGATACTTTAAAAGAATTGGCACCTTCATCGGGATTGACCTTAGATTCTATCACTTTTGATTAAAGCATTTTTGTTTTGAAAATTTATTTTTAAATCTTGAATTTCAATAATTATATGCAGATATTTGCACATCGTTAAAGAAAAGGGTGATTTTTACGAAAATTATCCTTTTTTTTGAGTTTATCGTTGTAGATTTTTAAATGTAACTTGTTGGTATACAGTGTTTAGGGGTTTTAAATGTGCGCTTGAATAACGTAGTGTATTGTAGAAAAAAATAAAAAAATAATTAGGCAGTATTATATTTGCTTAGGAAATCAAATTAGGATTGAAACGTATTCCTTTTAGGAGGATATAAAAAATTATAAAATGGCATTAAATAAACACAGTAGTAGATTAACACAAGACGAGTCTCAACCAGCTTCTCAAGCGATGTTATATGCGGTAGGTTTAACAGATGAAGACATGAAAAAACCTCAAATCGGTATTGCAAGTACGGGTTATGATGGAAACCCATGTAATATGCATTTGAATACATTGGCTGCAGAAATCAAGAAAGAAGCAAATAAAAATGAGCAGGTCGGATTGGTTTTTAATACTATTGGTGTGAGTGATGGAATTTCAATGGGAACTTCTGGAATGAACTATTCATTAGCTTCTAGAGATATCATTGCAGATTCTATGGAGACAGTTGTAAACGCTCAGAGTTATGACGGTCTTATTGGTGTTGTTGGATGTGATAAAAATATGCCAGGTGCTATTATTGCAATGTTGCGTTTGAACCGTCCATCTATCATGGTTTACGGTGGAACAATTCGTTCTGGTAATCACAAAGGAAAAAAATTAAACATCGTATCTGCTTTTGAGGCATTAGGTCAAAAAGTAGCGGGTGAAATTGATGATAAAGAATACAGAGAGATTATCAAAGCATCTATTCCTGGAGCAGGAGCTTGTGGTGGTATGTATACTGCAAACACAATGGCTTCGTCTATTGAATGTATGGGAATGGCGTTGCCTTATAACTCTTCAATTCCAGCTGAGAATCCTAATAAATTATCAGAATCTGAGCGTACTGCTCAGGCAATGAAAAATTTATTGGAGTTGGATTTAAAGCCAAAGGATATTGTAACAAAAAAATCTATTGAAAACGCGATCGCTATTGTAAATGCATTAGGAGGTTCAACAAATGCGGTATTACACTATTTAGCAATTGCATATGCTGCTGATGTTGAGTTTACATTAGAAGACTTCCAAAGAGTTTCTGATAGAACTCCATTGATTGCAGATTTAAAACCTTCTGGAAAATACTTGATGGAAGATGTTCATGGTGTTGGTGGAACTCCAGCAATTATGAAATATTTATTAGAAAAAGGATTTTTACATGGTGACTGTATGACTATTACAGGAAAAACATTGGCTGAGAATTTAGCAGATGTTGAAGCGATGGAATTTGAAGATCAAGATGTTGTTTTTCCAACGGATAAAGCATTGAAGTCTTCAGGAAACTTACAGATTTTATATGGTAACCTTGCTGAAGAAGGAGCTGTTGCTAAAATTTCTGGAAATGAAGGATTGGTATTTGAAGGAAAAGCTGTTGTTTATGACGGTGAACAAGCTGCAAATACTGGTATTTCTAATGGAGAAGTAGAAAGAGGGGACGTCGTCGTTATCCGTTATGTAGGACCTAAAGGAGGACCTGGTATGCCGGAAATGTTAAAGCCGACTTCTTTGATTATGGGAGCTGGTTTAGGAAAATCTGTTGCTTTGATTACGGATGGAAGATTCTCTGGTGGTACACATGGTTTTGTTGTTGGGCACATAACGCCAGAAGCGCAAGATGGTGGATTGATCGGATTGGTTGAGACTGGAGACAAAATCTTAATTAGTGCAGAGGACAATTCTATCACGTTGAAAGTTTCTGAAGAGGAGATTGCAAAACGTAAAGAAAACTGGGTACAACCAGCATTAAAACATAACAAAGGAATTTTATTTAAATACGCAAAATCAGTTGCTACTGCATCTGAAGGTTGTGTTACAGATAAATACTAATTCCTAAAAACATTTTCAATTGTTCGCAATTGATATATTAAATTTTCGAATATGGGAAATTCAACAAATAATAAGTCAACTGAAAGAATTATAGGTGCTGAGGCAGTTGTAAGAGCTCTTTTGGAGGAAGGTGCAGATTTAGCTTATGGTTATCCGGGAGGGGCAATTATGCCAATCTATGATGAGTTATATAAGTACCAAGATAAACTACAGCATGTATTAACACGTCATGAGCAAGGTGCAATTCATGCTGCTCAAGGATTTGCAAGAGTTTCTGGTAAAGTAGGTGTCTGTTTGGCAACTTCGGGTCCTGGGGCTACAAACCTTATTACAGGAATTGCTGATGCACAAATTGATTCTACACCTTTAGTATGTATTACAGGGCAAGTAGCATCTCATTTGTTAGGTACAGATGCGTTTCAAGAGACAGATGTAATTAGTATTTCTGCTCCTGTAACAAAGTGGAATATCCAAGTGACAAAATCTCAAGATATTCCTGCTGCCATTGCAAAAGCATTTTTTATAGCTAGATCAGGGAGACCAGGTCCAGTTTTAATTGATATTACTAAAGATGCGCAATTAGGTGAATTGGATTACTCTTATGAGAAATGTTCTGCAGTAAGAAGTTATAAGCCTGTTCCTGAAACAAATATTGAAAAGGTAAAAGAAGCTGCTGAGTTGATGAATGCGGCTAAAAAACCATTTATTGTTTTTGGTCAAGGAGTTATTTTAGGAGAGGCTGAAGCTGAACTAAAAGCTTTGATTGAGAAAGGTGGAATTCCTTCTGCATGGACAGTATTAGGTTTGTCGGCTTTGCCAACTGAGCACCCATTGAATGTTGGGATGGTTGGAATGCATGGACATTATGGACCGAATAAACTGACAAACGAATGTGATTTGTTAATTGCGATTGGGATGCGTTTTGATGACCGTGTAACAGGTACGTTAGATACGTATGCGAAACAAGCAAAAGTGATTCATTTTGATATTGATCCTGCTGAGATTGATAAAAATGTAAAAACGGATGTTGCCGTAATTGGTAATTCAAAAGATACTTTAGCAAAAATATTACCTTTTATCAATGAGACGAAGCATGAAGCTTGGCACAATGAATTTAAGGAATATAGAAAAATAGAAGACGAGGCGGTTATCATTCCACAGTTAGAACCAACCAAAGAAGGTTTGACTATGGGTGAGGTAATCAACCAAGTAAATAAAGAAACAAACGGAGACGCAGTAATTGTTTCTGATGTAGGTCAGCATCAAATGTTTACAGTACGTTATGCTGATTTCACAACAACTAGAAGTAATGTAACTTCAGGTGGTTTAGGAACAATGGGATTTGCATTGCCAGCAGCTATTGGTGCTAAAATGGGAGCTCCAGAAAGAGAAGTAGTGGCCTATATTGGAGACGGTGGTTATCAAATGACTTGTCAAGAATTAGGTACTATTTTACAAACCGGTGCTGCAGTTAAGATCGTTGTTTTGAACAATGAGTTCTTAGGGATGGTACGTCAGTGGCAACAATTGTTTTTCGACAAGCGTTATGCTTCAACAGTAATGACGAATCCTGATTTTATCAAGCTTGCAGAGGCTTATGATATCAAAGCAACAAAAGTTGTAAAACGTGAGGATTTGGCCGGTGCTGTGAAAGAAATGATTGCTTCAAAAGAATCGTATTTCTTAGAAGTAATGATTGAGAAGGAAGACAATGTTTTCCCGATGGTACCTACAGGAGCAAGTGTTTCAGATGTAAGATTAAAATAAAAGAAAATGGAAAAACAATTATTTACAATTTCTGTTTACACAGAAAATAATCCAGGGTTATTAAATAGAATTGCAACTATTTTCTTGAAAAGACACATCAACATTGAAAGTTTGAATGTTTCCAGGTCTGAAATTGAAAATGTACATCGTTTTACGATTGTTGCAAGAATGACAGAAGTTGCTGTAAAGAAACTTGTAGGTCAGATAGAAAAACAAATTGAAGTAATTAAGGCCTATTATCATACAGATGATGAAATCATTTTTCATGAGACTGCCTTGTATAAAATTGCTTCCAATTTATTATTTGATAAAAGAGAGATTCAGAATATTATCAAAAATAGTCATGCAAGTATTGTAACGGTAAACCCGGACTTTTTTGTAATAGAAAAAACAGGATTTAGAAAAGAAACGGAAGCTTTGTATGATGAATTAGCTCCTTATGGAATCATGCAATTCGTTAGGACGGGTAGAATTTCTGTGTCAAAAACAGAAATGAAAATCTCTGAACAATTGAAAAATCTATAATTTTTTAACAAGAGATCTGTTTCTTATTATATGAGATAGGTTTTTTTAGAGATAATTATAAGATTATTAAGATATAAGCAAAGGTTTTTATATTTTTGCAATCGCAATAAAAATTAATAGCATAGCTAATAAGTTATTACCGTGTAAAAACAGGTAATCGATTAGTTTTAAATAAATTAACAAACAAAAGAAAAATGGCAAATTATTTTAACACACTTTCTTTACGTGAGCAATTGGAACAATTGGGACAATGTGAGTTCATGGATAGATCAGAATTTGACGGAGGTGTAGAAGCATTGAAAGGTAAAAAGATCGTTATTATTGGATGTGGAGCTCAAGGGTTGAACCAAGGGTTGAACATGAAAGATTCAGGATTGGATATTTCTTACACTTTAAGACCAGCTGCAATTGCTGAAAAAAGACAGTCTTATATCAATGCAACTGAAAATGGATTTGCAGTTGGAACATACGAAGAGATGATTCCTGCGGCTGATTTGTTAATCAACTTAACTCCAGATAAGCAACACACAGCTGTTGTAACTGCTGTGATGCCATTGCTGAAAAAAGGAGCTACTTTATCTTACTCTCATGGATTCAACATTGTTGAAGAAGGAATGCAAGTAAGAGAGGATATCACTGTAATCATGGTTGCACCTAAGTCACCAGGTTCAGAGGTAAGAGAAGAGTTCAAAAGAGGATTTGGAGTACCTACGTTGATCGCAGTACACCCAGAGAATGATCCAGAAGGAAAAGGATGGGATTACGCTAAAGCGTATGCTGTTGGTACAGGTGGTCATACTGCTGGAGTATTAAATTCTTCTTTCGTTGCTGAGGTGAAGTCTGATTTAATGGGAGAGCAAACAATTCTTTGTGGATTGTTACAAACAGGATCTATCTTGTGTTTCGATAAAATGGTTGCTGAAGGAATTGATGCTGGATATGCTTCTAAATTAATTCAATACGGATGGGAAACTATCACGGAAGGGATGAAGTATGGTGGAATCACAAACATGATGGACAGATTGTCTAACCCAGCTAAAATTGCTGCGTTTAAAGCTTCTGAAGATTTAAAAGACTTAATGCGTCCGTTATTCCAAAAGCATATGGATGATATCATTTCTGGTCACTTCTCTAAAACAATGATGGAAGACTGGGCTAATGATGATAAAAACTTATTAACTTGGAGAGCTGCTACTGGAGAAACGAACTTTGAGAAAACTCCTGCAGGTGATGTTGAGATTTCTGAGCAAGAGTACTATGATAATGGTACTTTAATGGTTGCTATGGTAAAAGCTGGTGTTGAGTTGGCTTTTGAGGCGATGACTGAGTCTGGAATCATTGATGAGTCTGCTTACTACGAGTCTTTACATGAAACTCCTTTAATTGCTAATACAATTGCAAGAAAGAAATTATATGAAATGAATAGCGTAATTTCTGATACTGCAGAGTACGGATGTTACTTATTTGATCATGCTGCGAAGCCATTGATTGCTGAGTACGTTAAAAATGCTCCATTGAATTTAATTGGAAAGCCTTTTAACGATGGTGATAACGGTGTAGATAATAAAGAACTTATTGAAGTGAACGCTGCTATTAGAGAGCATGGTGTTGAGGAAATTGGTGAGTACTTAAGAGAGTCTATGACTGCAATGAAAAAAATCGTATAATTAGATACAATTTATATTCAAAGCCTGATAGACGAAAGTTTATCAGGCTTTTTTTTACTAATCAAGGGAAAGATGTCAGTTCGAGTGATTTTAGAAGTGAAACGTAGAAAATAGTATCGAGAACAATTCATAAAATAATAAACAATGATCCCAATAGAAAGCGTACTAAAGGCTCAAAAAAATATAAAGAATATAGTTCAAGTTACTCCTTTGGATGTAATGGAGAATTACTCTAAAAAATATGAAGCTTCTATTTCCTTTAAAAGAGAGGATCTTCAGGTGGTTCGTTCATATAAAATTAGAGGAGCATACAATAGAATTGTAAATTTATCTAAAGAAGATTTGGTCAATGGTGTGGTCTGTGCTAGTGCAGGAAATCATGCACAGGGAGTTGCTTTGGCTTGTCAGAAGTTAAAGGTGAAAGGAGTGATTTTTATGCCTACTACAACTCCAAATCAAAAAATTGGTCAGGTTAGGATGTTTGGACAATCCTTTGTGGAGATAGTGTTAGAAGGGGATACCTATGATGCTAGTTATGCTGCTGCTTCAGTCTATTGCAAGGAGCATAGTGCTACCTTTGTGCATCCTTTTGATGATGAAGATGTCATGGCTGGGCAAGGGACAGTAGGCTTGGAGTTGGTAGATCAGTCTCAAGAAACGATAGATTATTTGTTTTTACCAGTTGGAGGAGGAGGACTGGCTGCAGGGGTTTCGAGTGTTTTTAAAATATTAAGTCCGACTACCAAAATTATTGGTATTGAGCCTGAAGGGGCACCGTCTTTTAATGTTTCATTGGAAAAAGGAGAGAATACTACTTTAGATCATGTAGAGAAGTTTATTGATGGAGCTGCAGTAAAGAGGATGGGGGAGACAACCTTTGAGATTTGTAAAGAACTAGTGTATAAAGCAAATGTTGTTTCAGAGGGAGCAGTGTGTTCTACTATTTTAAAAGTGTATAATGAAAATGCCTTGGTTGTTGAACCGGCAGGAGCTCTTTCTATAGCTGCTTTGGATTTGTATAAAGAGGAAATCAAGGGAAAGAATGTTGTCTGTATTGTAAGTGGAGGTAATAATGATATTACGAGGATGGAGGAGATGAAGGAGCGTTCTTTGTTGTTCGAAGGGTTGAAGCATTATTTTATCATACGTTTCCCACAACGTGCAGGTGCATTAAAGGAGTTTGTTGTAGAGGTGCTTGGGCCCAATGATGATATAGCCTATTTTGAATATACTAAAAAGAATAATAGAGATAAAGGTCCTGCAGTGGTGGGAATAGAGTTGAAAAGCAAAGACGATTTTGAGCCGTTACTTATAAGAATGAAAGAAAAAGGTTTTTTAGGAGAGTATTTGAATGAGAGTCCTGAGCTATTTCAGTTTTTGGTGTAGAAATTAACGAGTAGGTTTTAGAGTATTTTTAAGATGTAAAGTACTGATGAGTTAATGACAAGCATCCCAAATTGGATCTTTGGGAGTAGGTGCAATAATTTCTATGGGTTCTTTTTTTACAGGATGCATAAAGTTTATTTTTCTAGCATGTAAATGGATGCCAGCATCTTTATTGCTTCTGTTAAATCCGTATTTTAAATCTCCTTTTATCGGGCAGTTGATATTTGCCAATTGACTTCTAATTTGATGATGTCTACCGGTTTCCAGATCAATTTCAAGCAAGTGATAGTTATCTAGGCTTTTGATGATTTTATAGTGTAATACAGCTCGTTTCGTGTCTTTTGTTTCTTTGTTAAAAACCGTTGCTTTATTATTCTTTGGGTTTTTTCTTAAATAATTGACAAGCGTATCGGCAGGTTTTGAGGGTTTGTTTTTTACAACTGCCCAGTAAGTTTTGTCAATGGTTTTGTCTCGAAGCATTTTATTTAGTCGTTCCAAGGCTTTCGAGGTTTTAGCGAAAATGACAATTCCAGTAGTGGGTCTGTCTAAACGATGAACAACCCCTAAATAAACGTTTCCTGGTTTGTTGTATTTCTTCTTTATGTATTCTTTTAAAATATCACTTAAGGGTGCGTCTCCTGTTTTGTCACCTTGCACTAGGTCACCCGTTTTTTTGTTGACAACAATGATGTGGTTGTCTTCAAATAGGATCTCTATGTTGTTTGAATTGGATCTCAAAAGAATTTTTTAGATGTTTGTTATGATTCTTTCAGTTGTAAATTAACCTTGTCAATAAATTCTAAAACCGAGTCTCTACCTTCTTTTGAAGTGGATGAGGTAACAAAGTAATCTGGAAAAATATCCCAAGAGTCTTCTAGTAATTTTGCTTTGTAGGTTTCAATATTACGTTTTAACACTGTTGGTGTTAATTTATCAGCTTTGGTGAAAATGATGCAAAATGGAATCTGACTTTCTCCTAAGAACTGCATGAAATCCATGTCGATTCTTTGAGGCTCATGTCTTGAGTCAATCAATACAAAAGAACAAATTAACTGTTCTCTTTGCAGAAAATAATTTTTAATAAAAGACTGAAACGTTCTTTTGGTTTTTTTTGAAACTCTTGCGTATCCATATCCAGGTAAATCTACTAAAAACCAACTTTCGTTTATTTTAAAATGATTGATCAATTGAGTTTTACCAGGAGTACCCGATGTTTTGGCAAGTTTTCTTTGGCCTGTTAGCATATTGATCAAAGAGGATTTACCTACATTAGATCTACCAATAAAAGCATATTCTGGAATACGTTCTTTTGGGCATTTGCTTACATCAGAATTACTAATTTCAAAAGAAGCCGTTTTGATTTTCATGGGATGCTTATAAAAAACAAACACAAATTTTTTTAAAAATTTGTGTTTGTTTATGAGTTATTAAAGATTGTGCTTTATGAGCCAATCATGAACGATTTTATTAAATTGATCAGGGTGCTCAGTCATTGGAGCGTGACCACATTTGTCGATCCAAAATAATTCAGAATTTGGCATTAATTTGTCAAAATCATGCGCAACTTCCGGTGGTGTAACTGTATCTTGTTTTCCCCATACCAAACATGTTTCCATTTTCATATCAGGCAAGTCGTTTGCCATATTATGACGGATAGCACTCTTCGCAAGAGATAAAATTCTTAAAACACTTCCTCTATCATTTACAACTTCAAATAAGTCGTCTACCATAGCTTCAGTAGCTGTAGCTGGATCGTAGAATACCATTTCTACTTTCTTTCTTACATATACTCGGTCACCTCGTTTTGGGTAACTATCTCCCATCGCACTTTCGTATAAACCAGAACTTCCAGTAAGGACTAAGTTACTAACAAGCTCAGGGTAATGCTTTGTAATGTATAATGCAATATGTCCACCTAAAGAGTTTCCAACTAAAATGGGTCTTTCTAGATTTTTATGCTCAATAAATCTCTTTATAAAAAGTGAAAAATGTTTCACATTTGTTTTTATCAACGGTAAGCTATAAATAGGTAACTCAGGTACAAGAACCTTATATCCTTTGTCTGCAAAATATTCAAGAATACCATCAAACATACTAGCTGTTCCCATTAAACCGTGTAGGAGAATGATGGCTTTTCCTTCGCCAGCTTCTTTGTAAGTGAATTCCCCTTCTGTAATAATATTGTCGATCATTTATAATCTTTTTTACGATTGACAAATGTACTCTTTTTTTTACAAAAAAACATTCATTCAATATTTCTACTTTTTTTTGCGAATTCCATTTTTAAGCACCACGATATGAGATAAGTATGCAAAGTGGGAGAAAATAACAGAACTTATTAACAAAGTGGAGGATTGTGGGAAATTGTGGTAAATAATTCTTACTTTTGAATTCTATAATCTCAGATCTCAAGACTTGGAAAGTATCGTAGGAACATATGAATGTAAGGCAGACTCTAAGGGGAGGATGCTTTTGCCATCTGCATTAAAGAAGCAGTTGGATCCTGTTTTGCATGAAGGTTTTGTGTTGAAAAGATCGGTTTTTCAGCCTTGTTTAGAATTGTATCCTATGAAGGAGTGGAATGCTGTGATGGCTCAGATGAATGGATTGAATCGTTTTGTGAAAAAGAATAATGATTTTATTCGTCGTTTTACTGCTGGGGTTAAAAAGATTGAATTAGATGCAACGGGAAGGTTGTTGATTCCAAAAGATTTATTGACTTTTTCAGGGGTTACCAAAGAGGTGGTGATGTCTTCGGCAATTTCGATTATTGAAATTTGGGATAAAGATAAATATGAGCAAGCCATTGATGAGGCGGCTGTTGATTTTGCGGAGTTGGCAGAGGATGTGATGGGAACGATAAATAATGAAGGAGATGGAAGGATATCATAATCCAGTTTTATTGAAAGAAAGCGTAGATGCATTGGCAATCAAGCCAGATGGTGTTTATGTGGATGTTACTTTCGGTGGTGGAGGTCATTCAAGAGAGATATTAAGTCGTTTAGGAGAAAATGGGAAGTTATTTGCTTTTGATCAGGATCCAGATGCGCAAAGAAATATTATTGATGATGAGCGCTTTGTTTTGATTCAAGAGAATTTTAGATATATATCTAGGTTTCTTCGTTTTTATGGAGTGACTAAAGTGGATGGGATTCTTGGTGATTTAGGTGTTTCATCGCATCAGTTTAATGAAGCCGAACGTGGTTTTTCAACTCGTTTTGATGCTGAGTTAGATATGAGAATGAACAAGTCAGATGAGTTATCTGCTTATACAATTGTGAATACGTATACAGAAGAGCAATTGAGTAATGTGTTGTTTCAATATGGTGAGTTGCGAAATGCTAGAGCGTTGGCAGCGAAAATAGTGGAGCAAAGAGAAGAAGAAAAGATTGTAACTAGTTTTAGGTTGAAAGAAGTTTTACAGCAGTTTTTACCTAAAGCAAAAGAACATAAAATATTAGCACAGATTTTTCAAGCGTTTCGAATTGAGGTCAATCAAGAATTGGAAGTTTTGAAAGAATTTTTGCTACAGACCCCTAAGTTGTTGGAGGTGAATGGTAGGTTAAGTGTAATTTCTTACCATTCGCTAGAAGACAGATTGGTAAAGCGTTTTATTAAAAACGGTTTGTTTGAAGGGGAGCCAGAAAAAGATTTTTATGGAAATATAGATGTTCCTTTAAAAAATGTTGGGAAAATGATTGTTCCTACTCGCGAAGAGATTAAGATTAACAACAGAGCAAGAAGTGCAAAGCTTCGTATTGCTACCTTGAAAAAAAAGAAGTAAGATGAAGATTTACGACGTTTTAAAAGGTGGGTTTTTAGTTGATGAAGGTGCTTTTAAAAACTGGAGAATCATCGTCTTTGTTGTGTTTCTCTTATTATTCATGATTACAAGTTCTCATAATGCTGATCGGAAAGTAATGGAAATTGCCAGTATGAATAAGGAAATGAAAAAATTGAAATCCTTGTATATAGATTCCGGAACATATTTGACAAGGATGAAGATGGAATCCTCGGTAAGAGAGAAATTAAAAGAGAGAGGCTTGGCGTCTCCAAAAACACCGCCAATAAAAATCAAAGTAACAGCAAAATCTAACTAAAGTGAGTACGGAACAAAAAGGCATATTAAGTAGACTATCTATAGTAGTTGTCTTGATGACTCTTTTTTTGTTGGTGATTTTTATTAAAATAGCTCGTATTCAGTATCTTGAGGGTGATAAGTATCGAGATATGTCCGCCCATAGGACTATCAGAAAAGATACTATTTTTTACAATAGAGGAAATGTTGTTTCGGCTAGAGGGAGTTTATTGGCAACCTCAATGTCAAAATATGATATCCGAATGGATGTTGTTACTGTGAAAGATGAAGTTTTTGAGAAAAACATTCACGGTTTGTCTGAAGCGATGTCGGAAATGTTTGGGAAATCCACTTCTTATTATCAATCTTATTTTAGAAAAGCGAGAAGAACTAGAAATAGGTATTTGTTTGTTGCTAGGAATCTTGGATATATGGACTATTTAAAAGTAAAGAGTTTTCCGATTTTTAGATTGGGTCTTTATAAAGGTGGTTTCATTACGGAACAAAGAACAGTTCGCGAGCATCCTATCGGGAAAATAGCGGAGCGTACCATTGGTTATGATGATTATCGTGGCGAAGTAGGTATCGAAGGTGCGTATACGGATTATTTAGAAGGAAGTTTGGGGTGGCGTATGAAACAGAAAATCGCCAAAAATCAATGGAAACCTATCAATGATAATAATGAGGTAGAGCCTAAGGATGGGAGTGATGTGATTACCACTATTGATATCAATGTTCAGGATATTGCTCATCATGCTTTGTTAGAACAGCTGGAAAAGTTTGAGGCAGATCATGGTTGTGTAATTGTGATGGAGACCAAGACTGGTTCTGTAAAAGCGATTGCAAATTTAGGGAGGACTTCAAAAGGTAAGTATTACGAAAAAAGGAATTATGCCGTTTGGGAATCGCATGAACCGGGTTCAACATTTAAAGTTGCCAGTTTGTTGATTGCTTTAGAGGATAAAGTTATTGATACGAGTACAGTTGTCGATACTGAAAAAGGACGCATCTATATCCATAGAAAAAAAGTTGAAGATTCTCATAGAGGTGGGTATGGTGAGATTTCTGCTAGTAGGGTAATTGAGGTTTCTTCTAATGTTGGAATAGTGAAATTGATTCAGAAGCATTATAAAAAAGATCCGCAAAAATTTGTAGATGCGGTTCATGAAATTGGTCTTGGGTCAAAAATTGGACTAGAGATTAAAGGTGAAGGTGCTCCCTATATTCCTTCTCCTAAAGATAAAAAACGTTGGAATGGTATTTCTCTAGAGTGGATGGCTTGGGGCTATGGTATATCATTAACGCCATTGCAAACATTAACTTTTTATAATGCTATTGCAAATGATGGGGTTATGGTGAAGCCTAGGTTTGTAAGTGCTCTTAGGACAGAAGGGAAGGTGGATAAGGTGTTTGAGCCAAAAGTGATCAACCCTAGTATCGCTTCTATGGAGACGGTAAAGAAATTAAGAAGGGTGTTGGAAAAAGTTGTTGAGCAAGGGACTGCTACAAATATTTATACACCAAACTTTTCGATGGCTGGTAAAACAGGAACAGCAAAAAAATATGTTCCATCTTATACTGATGCCAGCGGTAAATATCATTCGGGGGGGTATTCTAATAAAGAATATACTGCTTCATTTGCAGGTTTTTTTCCTGCTGAAGCTCCAAAATATTCTTGTATCGTAGTGGTGCATAATCCAGATAAAAAGAAAGGGTATTATGGTGCTACTGTTGCGGCTCCGGTTTTCAAAAAAATTGCGCAAAAGATGTATGCTTCTGCTCCTATAAAAAAAGAAGTAGAGAATAAAACGCCAGAGATTGAAGAGTTGGGGGTTGATTCAGAATCGTATTATGCATTGTTGCAGAAAGATTTGAAAATCATGCCTGATGTTAGAGGTATGGCGGGAATGGATGCTGTTTCAGTTCTTGAGAATTTAGGAATGAAGGTTGTTTTTGAAGGTGTTGGAAAGGTAAAGAGTCAGTCAATTAGAAAAGGGAAGAAACTTGTAAAAGGGTCTACAATAATTTTGAAATTAAGCTAAATGAAGATATTGAGCGAAATACTTGATGGAGTTGCTGTTTTGGATCAGATTGGTGTTGCAGATGTGTCTGTTGTGGCTATAGTTTTTGATTCTAGAAAAATAGTGGCTGACGCTCTTTTTGTAGCTCAAAAAGGAACTGCTTTTGATGGTCATTTGTTTATTGGAAAAGCGATTGATCTTGGAGCTACTGTTATAGTTTGTCAAGAGTTACCAAACGAATTAATGGACGGAGTAACTTATGTGAAAGTAGTCAATAGTGATGTTGCATTAGCACACCTAGCTTCTAATTTTTATGATAACCCGTCTTCGAAATTAAAATTAGTTGGTATAACCGGTACCAATGGTAAAACTACAGTTGCAACTTTGTTATATGACTTATTTCAAAAAGCGGGTTTAAAAGCTGGTTTGCTTTCTACGGTAAAAATAAAAATTGGATCAGAATCTTTTGATGCAACACATACGACACCAGATTCGGTAACTATAAATAGTTATTTAAGCAAGATGTTGGATGCGGGTGTGACCCATTGTTTTATGGAGGTGAGTTCTCATGGGATTCATCAATGTAGAACGGAAGGCCTGCAGTTTGATGGAGGAGTTTTTACAAATTTATCGCATGATCATTTGGATTATCATAAAACATTTGCTGAGTATAGAGATGTGAAAAAGAAATTTTTTGATGATTTATCTAAAGATGCTTTTGCTCTAACTAATGCCGATGATAAGAATGGGAATATTCTTTTACAGAACACAAAGGCTAAAAAAATAAGTTATGCTCTAAAATCTATGGCTGATTATAAAGCTAGGGTTTTGGAGAAAAGCTTTTCTGGAATGTTATTACAGGTTCAGAATAGTGAAGTGTGGGTGCAGTTGATTGGAGAGTTTAATGTGTCTAATCTTTTGGCGATATATGGAGTTGCTGTAGAGTTGGGAATGGAACACGATTCAGTTTTGTTGTTGATGAGTCAGCTTGAAAGTGTTAACGGAAGGTTCCAATATGCCATTTCTAAAACAGGAATTGTAACCATTGTGGATTATGCACATACCCCTGATGCCTTGAAAAATGTTTTAGGGACTATTGAAGGGATTCGTTCTACAAAAGAAAATTTGATTTCTGTCGTAGGTTGTGGGGGTGATAGAGATACCTCGAAAAGAAGTAAAATGGGAAATATCGCTGCAGCTATGAGTGATCAAGTCGTGTTTACATCTGATAACCCTAGGTTTGAAGATCCACAATCAATTATTGATCAAATAGAGGAGGGTGTTTCTAAAGAAGATGATAAAAAAGTGCTTTCTATTTTAGATAGAAAACAAGCTATCAAAACGGCTTTGAAATTGGCAAGTCAGGGTGATATTGTTTTGGTCGCTGGAAAAGGACATGAAGATTACCAAGATGTTCAAGGAGTGAAACATCACTTCGATGATAAAGAGATTATAAAAGAAATATTAATAGCATTAGAAAAATAAAAAAATAACCACATGCTGTATTACTTATTTGATTACCTAAAAGCAAACTACGATTTAATTGGAGCCGGTGTGTTCCAGTATATTTCGTTTAGGGCTTCAATGGCGTTTATTTTTTCAATGTTGCTTTCTACGATTTATGGGAAGCGAATGATTAATTTTTTAAGAAAAAAACAGATTGGAGAGTCTGTTCGTGATCTTGGATTAGAAGGGCAAGTGCAAAAGGCTGGTACTCCAACGATGGGAGGTCTTATCATTATTTTTGCCACCTTGATTCCAGTGCTGTTGTTTGCAAAGGTTGATAATATTTATATCATTATTCTATTGGTAACGACACTTTGGATGGGGTCTATTGGTTTTTTGGATGATTATATTAAAGTGTTCAAAAAAGATAAAGAGGGTCTAAAAGGAAAATTTAAGGTTTTAGGGCAAGTAGGATTAGGAGTTATTGTTGGTGGAATGTTGTTTTTTAATCCAAACGTGACTATGAAAGAAAAGTTACCTGCGGCAGAAATTCAAATGGTTACTGATAGTGGAATTCCAAAAGTGTTTGGAGAGGAAACAAAAGCAATTAAAACGACACTTCCTTTCTTAAAAAATAATGAGCTTGATTATTCTGTGGTTACAGAATGGATGGGAGATACTTCTAAAAAATGGGGTTGGCTGATATTTATTCCTATTGTGATTTTTATCGTAACAGCAGTTTCAAATGGTGCTAATTTAACCGATGGGATTGACGGTTTAGCGGCAGGTACTTCGGTGATTATAGTCCTTACTTTGGGGGTTTTTGCTTGGGTTTCTGGAAATATCATTTTTGCTAATTATTTGGATGTTATGTATATCCCTCATTCCGGTGAGATGGTGGTGTTTATCAGTGCTTTCTCTGGAGGATTAGTAGGGTTTTTATGGTACAATACCTATCCAGCACAAGTTTTTATGGGGGATACAGGGAGTTTAACGATAGGAGCAATTATAGCAGTAATTGCAGTAGCAACGCGTAAAGAATTATTGATTCCGGTATTGGCTGGAATCTTTTTTATAGAGAATTTCTCCGTGGTTTTGCAGGTTGGATATTTTAAATATACACGTAAGAAATATGGTGAGGGTAGAAGGATTTTTAAGATGGCGCCTTTGCATCATCATTATCAAAAGTCTGGTTACCATGAGTCGAAAATAGTAGCACGTTTTATCATTATTGGTTTGTTGTTGGCGGTAGTAACTGTTGTGACATTGAAATTAAGATAGGTATAGAAAAAGCATGAAAAGAATAGTTGTACTTGGTGGAGGAGAGAGTGGTGTTGGAACTGCTGTGCTGGCTAAAGAAAAAGGCTATGACGTTTTTGTTTCTGATAGAGGAGTTATAAAAGACAACTACAAAGAAGTTCTTGCTAAATATGAGATAGGATATGAGTCAGGTGCTCATACGCTGGATAAGATAGAAAATGCAGATGTTGTCATGAAAAGTCCAGGGATTCCAGATACGGTTCCTTTGGTTGTAAGTCTGAGAGAAAAAGGAATTTCTGTTATTTCTGAAATAGAATTTGCCGCTCAGTTTACGGAGGCTACTTTGATCGGTATAACTGGTTCAAATGGAAAGACGACCACAACAATGATGTTGCATCATATATTGAAAAAAGCTGGCTTGAATTGCGGAATGGCTGGTAATATCGGCGATAGTTTTGCTTTGCAAGTGGCTGCTGAAAATTATGACAGTTATGTGTTAGAGTTGAGTAGTTTTCAGTTAGATGGAATCGTTGATTTTGCACCACATATTGCGGTAATAACAAATATCTCTCCAGATCATTTGGATAGATATGATTATAAATACGAGAACTATATCGCATCAAAGTTCTTGATTACAAAAAATCAAACAGAAAAGGATTATTTGATTTATGATGCGGATGATATTGAAATAATAAAATGGCTTGAGGGTCATGAAGTAAAAGCGCAGTTGGTGCCATTTTCATTGAGTGAAAATAAAGGGGTACCCGGAGCGTATGTTTACGATAATAAAATACAAACAGAACTAAACAAAGAAATTTTAACAATGGATATTTCTAAACTAGCAACGAAAGGAAAACATAATACGAAAAATGCGATGGCATCATCATTGGCAGCACAAATGATGAAGGCGCGTAAACAAGTAATCAAAGAGAGCTTGGAGGATTTTGAAGGAGCAGAGCATCGTCTTGAAAAAGTCTTAAAAATAAATGGGGTTCAATATATAAATGACTCCAAAGCTACGAATGTAAATGCAACATTTTACGCTTTGGAGTGTATGGAGGCTCCTACGGTGTGGATTGTTGGAGGTGTTGATAAAGGGAATGATTATTTAGATTTGATGCCGTTGGTAAGAGAGAAAGTAAAAGCAATCATATGTTTAGGTGTGGATAATGCAAAAATTATGCAAACATTTGACGGAATGGTTGATTTGTTGATTGAAACGACCAGTGCAGAAGAGGCTGTGAAAATGGCCTACAAATTAGGGTCAAAAGGAGATAATGTGTTGTTGTCACCAGCTTGTGCTAGTTTTGATTTGTTTGAGAGTTATGAAGATAGAGGAAGGCAGTTTAAAAATGCTGTAAGACACTTGTAAAATAGATATAGAATGATCCAAAGTTTATTCAAACATCTTCAGGGAGATAGAGTCATCTGGGCCTTAGTGGCTATGTTGGCAATATTTTCGTTTATGCCAGTTTATAGTGCTAGTACAAACTTGGTGTATGTTGTTGGGAATGGATCAACATTTGGACACTTGATCAAGCATGCTGCACTTCTTTTGATGGGGTTTGCAATCATGTTTGGAGTGCATAAAATACCCTATAGGTATTTTAGCGGAGGTTCTGTTTTATTGTATCCTGTGGTTATTGCGCTGCTTGTTTTTACGCTTTCACAAGGGAAAACAATTGGAGGAGCCAATGCGAGTAGATGGATTCGGGTTCCTATAGTTGGAGTTGGTTTTCAGACTTCTACCTTGGCGGCGTTGGTTTTGATGGTGTATGTTGCTAGGTATATTTCGAGAAATAGAAATAAGGCGATTGTTTTTAAGGAAAGTTTGTTACAACTATGGTTTCCAGTAGGATTAGCCTTGGTGTTGATATTACCAGCAAACTTCTCCACTACGGCAATAATATTTTTTGTGATTTTGATCTTAGTGTATCTGGGTGGATATCCCGTGAAGTATATACTATTTATATTAGGTATGGGGATTGCTGCGCTGAGTGTTTTTATTTTGATAGCCAAAGCTTTTCCAGATGCTATGCCAAACAGGGTAAATACTTGGCAAAGTAGAATTGAAAGTTTTTCTGATCCAAACGAGACAGAAGGTTATCAAGTAGAAAAAGCGAAAATAGCTATAGCTACTGGTGGTGTAGGAGGAAGAGGTCCGGGTAAAAGTGTTCAGAAGAATTTTTTGCCACAATCTTCATCAGATTTTATTTATGCTATTATTATAGAAGAGTATGGCTTGATTGGAGGATTGGTCATATTGGTGTTTTATTTTCTGTTGTTGATGAGGATTTTGATTGCGGCAAAGAAAGCTGGAACCGTTTTTGGAACCATGTTGGTGATCTCTATTGGGATTCCAATTATTTTCCAAGCGATGACTAATATGGCGGTAGCAACAAATTTATTGCCCGTAACGGGTCAGACGTTACCGTTGATTAGTAGTGGTGGAACGTCTATTTGGATGACCTGTTTTGGGTTAGGAATAATATTAAGTGTTTCTTCAGCGAATGAGGTAACAGAAGAGCAGTTAGAAGAGGAGAATGAAGATCCTTTGTCGATACTGCATGAAACAATACATGATTAAAAAATAAAAAAATGAAAGTATTAATCAGTGGTGGGGGTACTGGAGGTCATATTTATCCCGCGATTGCAATTGCAAATGAAATAAAAAAGCGATACCCGTCGGCTGAATTTTTATTTGTAGGTGCACAAGATCGTATGGAGATGGAAAAGGTTCCGAGCGCTGGTTATAAAATAAAAGGTTTGTGGATTTCTGGAATACAAAGAAAATTAACAGTAGATAATTTGTCCTTTCCGTTAAAGTTGTTAAGCAGTGTTTGGAAATCTAAAAAAATAGTCAAAGAGTTTCAGCCAGATGTTGTGGTTGGGACAGGAGGTTTTGCTAGTGGTCCAGTTTTGTATGTAGCATCGAATAAAAACATACCTTCTTTGATTCAGGAACAAAATTCATACCCAGGGATTACAAATAAATTATTGTCTAAAAAGGCAAATTCTATTTGTGTGGCCTATGATGGTTTGGATCGGTTTTTTCCAAAAGAAAAAATAACAAAAACAGGAAACCCAGTCCGTCAAAATTTATTGACAGTAGATTCCAAACGAGATGCAGGGATTGATTTTTTCAATCTAGATCCGAATAAAAAAACCTTGTTGGTGATTGGTGGAAGTTTAGGGGCTCGTGCCGTAAATAAATTGATTGCTGAATCGTTGGAGTTTTTGGATGAAAGTGGAGTTCAGATTATTTGGCAAACGGGTAAGTTTTATATCGATGAGTATAAAAAATACAATGCGAAAGATGGAGTTCAGACACATGCGTTTTTGGCAGAGATGGATTTGGCATATGCAGCGGCAGATTTTATCATCAGTCGTGCAGGAGCAAGTTCTATTTCGGAGTTATGTATCGTAGGGAAGCCTACGGTTTTTATTCCGTCTCCTAATGTATCAGAGGATCATCAAACAAAAAATGCTTTGGCCTTGGTTCATGAAAATGCGGCATTGATGATAAAGGAATCTAATATTTCCTCTTTTGAAACTGTTTTTGAGGAGTTGATAAAAGATGAAGAGTTGCAGAAAAGGTTAACAGAGAATATCAAATCTTTGGCGTTGCCAAATGCAACAGAGACCATAGTGAATGAGCTTGAAAGAATTATTGAGTTAAAAAAGAATTGAATTGAATTTAGAAAAAATACATAGGGTTTATTTTATAGGAATTGGCGGGATTGGAATGTCTGCTATTGCTAGGTATTTTTGTGCAAATGGAAAGCAAGTGGCCGGTTATGATAAGGTGCCAACAGAGATAACAGATGCTTTGGTTGAAATAGGTGCTGAAATCCATTTTGATGATTCTTTAGAGTTGATTCCTGATGTGTTTAAGGAAAGTGCTGGAACTTTGATTGTATATACTCCAGCAGTACCAAAAGACCATAGCGAGTTGAACTTTTTTCTAGATGCTGGTTTTACGACATTAAAACGAGCACAAGTTTTAGGAGAAATTACTAAAAACACCTTTTGTTTGGGAGTTGCAGGTACTCATGGTAAAACAACAACCTCTTCTATATTAGGTCATATTATGAAAGCTACGGGTACGGGGGCTACATCATTTTTAGGCGGAATAACAGAAAATTATAGCTCTAATTTGATCCTAGGATCAGATAAAGTGTCTGTGGTAGAGGCAGACGAATTTGATCGTTCTTTTTTACAGTTGTCTCCGAATTTAGCCTGTGTGACTTCAATGGATGCAGATCATTTGGATATCTATGGTGAAAAGGAAGTGTTGGAAAATTCATTCAGAGAATTTACAGAAAAAGTTACCGACCGTTTGATTGTGTGCAAAGGATTGCCTTTGGAAGGGTTGACTTATGCTGTGGGAGAAGAAGCGGATTATCAGATATCAGATATTAAAGTTGAAAATGGAGCTTACAGTTTTACCATAAAAACACCTGTTTCGATGCAAGAAAATATTGAGTTTTCATTGCCAGGAAGACATAATTTATCAAATGCTTTAGCAGCAGTGGCATTGGCGGAACAATATGGTTTGCCTTTGGATGCTATCGCGGAAGCTTTGAAGAGTTTTAGAGGTGTAAAAAGAAGATTTTCGTATAAAATCAAAACAAATGACTTTGTGCTGATTGACGATTACGCGCATCATCCTACTGAAATTGACGCAGTTGCAGATGCCGTTTCTGAAATGTATCCAAATAAAAAAGTAGTAGGCGTTTTTCAGCCACATTTATATAGCAGAACGAGCGATTTTGTTGAGGAATTTGCAAAAAGTTTGGCTAGATTTGACGAGCTGTTGTTGTTGGATATTTACCCTGCAAGAGAATTGCCGATGGAAGGAGTTACTTCTGATTGGTTGTTAGGAAAAATTGAGAAAAAGGAGAAAAAAATTGTTGATAAAACTAATGTTTATAGGGAGCTGAAAAAAGCTAATGCCGATGTGGTAGTCATGATGGGTGCTGGGGATATTGGTGTTTTGATAGAGGAAGTTTCTGAACAGTTTAAATTGGAGTTGTTATAAGGTGTTTTTGTATAGTGTTGGCCTAATTAATTTGAAATGAAAAGATATATTGTTTACATAAAAAGCTTTGTTTTGCTAGTGATAGTGGCTTTTTTGTACGGGTTTGGTTCTCAGAGAAATGGAGCTAAGTTGGTGCAGGAACCTATCGTGGAATTTGCAAACGGAGCAAATTTGTTTCTTTCTCATGAAATGGTTAATAAATTGTTAATACAAAATATTGGGGAGCTTAAAAACCAGCCAAAATCCTTAATAAATTTACATGAGTTGGAAAGTGTTGTGTTTCAGAATCCACTTGTTGAAAAGGTGAAAGTCTTTATGTCAATAGATGGTGTTGTAAAAACAGTGATTACACAACGTACCCCTATAGCGAGAATTCATAGCGGAGAGGATGTTTACTATCTTGATAAGCAGGGTGTTAAAATGCCTTTATCTGTGAATTATTCTGCTAGAGTTTTGCTGGTTTCAGGTAATGTTGTTGAGGAGGATTTAGCGTCTATTTATAGTCTTGTGACTAAAATAAACGACGATAGGTTTTTGTCAAATCTAATCGTTGGTGTGCATAAAAAATCCGTCAACAATTACGTACTAAGAACTAGAAAATATGATCAAGAGATTCAAATTGGAAAAATTGAAGATTTGAATGTTAAGTTTAAAAAATTAGAGGCTTTTTACAACGAAGTAATTCAGAGTAATGAGTTGGAAAAATATAAATCGATTAATTTAAAATTCAACAACCAGGTTGTTTGTACAAAGAATTAAATTATGGAAAAAAAGACTTTCTCAGTTGGATTAGATATTGGAACTACAAAAATTGTAGCCATTATCGGTTGCAAGAATGAATATGGGAAACTTGAGATTTTAGGAATTGGAAAGGCAAAAAGTCTGGGGGTAAAAAGAGGTGTTGTAAACAATATCACCCAAACTATTTTATCTATCCAGCAAGCTGTTGAAGAAGCAGAAAATGTTTCTGGTTACGATATCAATGATGTAGTGGTAGGAATTGCCGGACAACATATCCGTAGTTTACACCATAGTGATTATATCACAAGAGATGATGCAGATAGAGTGATTGATGAGTCTGATATTAATGATTTGATCAACCAAGTACATAAATTGGTGATGTTACCGGGGGAAGAGATTATTCATGTATTGCCACAAGATTTTAAAGTAGATAGCCAAGAGCATATCAAAGAAACAATTGGTATGTATGGTGGTAGATTGGAAGCAAATTTTCATGTGGTTGTTGGACAGGTTTCTTCCATAAAAAATATTGGTCGTTGTGTTAAAAGTGCTGGCTTAGATTTGTCTGAGATTACTTTAGAGCCTTTAGCATCGGCATCAGCAGTTTTAAGTCAGGAAGAAAAAGAAGCCGGAGTAGCTTTGATTGATATAGGTGGTGGTACCACAGATCTTGCCATTTTTAAAGATGGAATTATTCGTCATACAGCGGTAATTCCTTTTGGAGGAAATGTTATCACAGAGGATATCAAAGAAGGATGTGCGATTATTGAAAAGCAAGCAGAACTTTTGAAAGTAAAGTTTGGGTCAGCATGGCCTGGAGAAAATAAAGAAAATGAAATTGTTTCTATTCCTGGATTGAGAGGAAGAGAACCAAAAGAAATAACATTAAAGAATTTATCAAAAATTATTCATGCAAGAGTAACGGAGATAATAGAGCAAGTGTACTTAGAGATTAAAAACTATGGACATGAAACTCAAAAAGGAAAACTAATAGCAGGAATTGTTTTGACTGGCGGGGGCGCTCAGGTAAAACATTTAAAGCAGTTGGTAGAATATATTACAGGAATGGATACCAGAATTGGTTATCCGAACGAGCATTTGGCAGGAGGTTCTGATGAAACTTTAAGTAGCCCAACATTTGCAACCGCAGTTGGTTTGCTTATGGAAGGTTTGGAAAAGCAAGAAAAGAAAGAGAGAGCAGAAGTTCCGCAACGTGAGCAATTTAATTTAGGAGGAGAAGACGATGTTGAGGAAGAAGTTGTTTCAGAGGAAAGTCAAGAACAAGAAAATGAGGAGCCTAAGGCGGAGCCAATAGTACCTCCAACACCAAAGAAGTCAATTTTCGAGAAATTCTCTGAGAGATTTAGAGATTTTTTAGATAACGCAGAATAGCAGAAAAAGAAAAAAATAACCATTTAATCGTCAAAAAGAACCCGTTATTATGAGCAGCACAGAATTCGATAACATTTCATTTGATATGCCAAAGTCACAATCTAACACAATAAAAGTTATTGGTGTAGGTGGTGGTGGAAGCAATGCTGTAAACCACATGTTTCAGCAAAATACAAAAGGGGTGGATTTTGTCATTTGTAACACAGATGCACAAGCCTTGGAAAATAGTCCAATCCCAAATAAAATACAACTAGGAGTTTCTTTAACCTCTGGACTTGGTGCAGGTGCCAATCCGGATGTAGGAGAAGAGGCTGCCAAAGAAAGTTTGGAGGAAATTAGAAGCATCCTTACAACGCAAACAAAAATGGTTTTCATTACCGCTGGAATGGGTGGTGGTACTGGTACAGGAGCTGCTCCAATCATTGCTAAGATTGCAAAAGATATGGATATCCTTACTGTAGGTATTGTTACAATGCCTTTTCAGTTTGAGGGAAGAATGCGTACGCAGCAAGCTCAAAAAGGAGTAGACGAATTGCGTCAGAATGTAGATTCTTTAATTGTTATCAATAACAACAAACTTAGAGAAGTATATGGAAACTTAGGTTTCAAAGCAGGGTTCTCAAAAGCTGACGAGGTGCTGTCAACGGCTTCAAGAGGAATTGCTGAAGTAATTACACATCACTACAAGCAAAATATTGATTTACATGATGCAAAAACTGTTTTATCTAACAGTGGTACTGCTATTATGGGGTCAGCGAAAGAAGCGGGAACAAACAGAGCTAAAAATGCGATTGTAAAAGCTTTAGATTCACCTTTATTAAATGATAATAAAATTACTGGAGCTAAAAATGTTCTGCTACTAATTATTTCTGGTAAGGTAGAAGTTACTTTGGATGAGATTGGAGAAATCAATGATTTTATTCAAACGGAAGCTGGTTATGATGCTAATATTATTATGGGTGTCGGTGAGGATGACGATTTAGAAGATGAAATTTCTTTAACTGTTGTGGCTACTGGTTTTGCTGCAGATCAACAAGGGACAATTTCTGATATTGAAGTTAAAAAAGTGATTCACACTTTAGAGGATGAACAAAAAGCTATTTATAGTTTTGAAGAGAAAAATTCTTTAAAAAATCAGATATTAAATAGACAAAAAGAGGTTCCTGTAGAGGATAGTAAAATTGTTTATGAACTAGGTGAGGAAGAAGAAGAAGTTCCAAATCAGATTGTGAAAACTACAAACCTTATTCAGAATTTAGATGTTGAGTTTGAAGAAATAAAATCAGATAAAATTTTACATGACCTTTCTGATTTTTCAGAAGAAGATTTTGAAATTAAGGAGGTGACTTCTGAAAAGGAACCAGCATTAACAAAGCAAGAAGAATATATTGAAGAAAAGCCAGTTCAAATGGATCTTTTATTTGATATAGATGTAGTAGGGGCTGAGGAAGTGAAGGCCGAAGTAGAAGAATCTAAGCCAACAGAAGAACCTGTCTATTTTAGTTTAGATGACAGTGTAGAAGATTTTATCAACGGAATTGAAGTAGTAGATCATGAGGTGGTAAAACCTGTTGTTGCTGAAACTCCGAAAGAGGAGGAGATTAAACGATTTACGCTAGAGGATACGATTGAAGAAGAAAAAAAGCCATTGGATATCAATGAAATTGAAGTTCATGGTCATATTGAAGTTAAGGCAGAAGAGCCACAAACGATTCGTTATAGTTTAGAGGATTTTGACATTCAGCCAACGATAAAAAATGCCTCTACTTTTGATATTAATAATATAAAGGTGGTGGATCATGAAGAGGTGAAACCTGTTGCTGTTGAAGCTCCCGTTGATGAAGAGTTAGAAATAACTCTTAAGAAACAAGAAGAGGTGGTTGTAGATGATATGGAAGTAATTGGAGCGAAAGAGGTAAGTCCTTTGGATGCTACAATTTCAGAAATTCAACAAACTGCAAACAGTAGGAGAGAAAAAATGAAAAAATTCAATTATAAGTTTAACAACAATGTTCCACAAAACATTGAGGATATAGAAAAAGTACCGGCTTATAAAAGAAATGGTGTGGATTTGGATGATGTGAATTCTTCTGATACAACTCAATCTAGAACAACATTAAGTATCGATGATAATGACGAAATTCAATTGAGGTCTAATAATTCATTTCTACATGATAATGTAGATTAAGAAATTTACCCCTACAGATTAAAATGCCCGCTATATAGCGGGTTTTTTATTTTATTGGATATGTGAATTGTTTATATTTACGGTCGCATTAAGAAAAGTTTTAATAGTATAATTAAAGAGATAGAAAATGAGTTTACAAAAAGAATTAATGGTCAAGTTAAAAGAAGCGATGAAATCAAAAGATACGGTTGCTTTAGAATCGTTAAGAGCTGTTAAATCGGCAATTTTATTGGCACAAACAGAAAGTGGAGCCAAAGAAGAGTTGACTCAGGATCAAGAATTAAAACTGGTTCAAAAATTAGTAAAGCAACGTAAAGATAGCGCCGCTTTATTTTCAGAACAAGGAAGAGAAGATTTAGCTGCTCCAGAATTGGCACAAGCTGAGGTGATTGGTCAGTTTTTACCTGAGCAAATGAGTGAGGAGGCGATAAAAGAAGCAGTGGCAGCTATTATTTCTCAAACGGGTGCTTCTAGTATGAAAGATATGGGTAAAGTGATGGGAATGGCTTCAAAACAATTGGCTGGAAAAGCAGACGGTAAAACAATTTCTGTGGTGGTCAAACAGTCGTTGTCATAAATTATTAATGGCCGCGTGGCGCAACTGAATAGCGCATCAGATTTCGGCTCTGAGGGTTGGGGGTTTGAATCCCTTCGCGGTCACTTAAAAAAAACTCTCTAGATGTTGTTATCTAGAGAGTTTTTTGCTCAAATAACCATGGAGGACATACCTTATTTGAATAGTGTTTTTAGTTCCTTTCTTATTTGTACCCATTCTCTTTCACTGGTATTTTCTTGAGTGATTTCAAAAAGTTTGTAAAAAGAATTTCTCACTTGTGTTCTCACGTTATTTTGTTGGGTGTAAATATCAATCAGCTCTGCCTGTGGTGCATATTTGTTGTTTAAAGTTTTACTCTTAGAAAAAGAAAGTTCTTGAGCAACCTTTAACTGGTTTTTATAGTCTTCGATAAAAGCATCAAATGTGGATATTATTTTTTCTTTAGCAGTTGGGGTAGCCCTAGTTTTATTAATTTCATCTTTAAAAGCAATGACAAACTCTTTTAGCTTTTCTACATCTTTTTTATGCTTTTTTAATTGTTTCTTTTTTTTCTTTGCAGAAATTGTGTTGCTTTTTTCAAGAATCAAAACCCATTCATTGTCCGTTAAGGAATCCTGAACCAAGAGTCTGCTAGCTACCATATACCGCTGTAGTTTTTTTCTTGTTACTAGATTTTCATCTACAATAATTTTTATGTCATTTAAGCTGACCAAGTCTTTGTTCAATAGTTTTTTTACCTTCTTTTCATTTTTCTCATAATTTTTTTGATAAGCTTTGATCTCAGATTTCGCCTCCTTCATAATTTTCAACACATAGGTTTTTCTGTTGTTGTCTTTTACATTGTGTTTAATTTCTTTGACGATATCCGTGGCCATGAATATTTGTTCGGGACCATTGATCAATATAGTGCTTAGAAGAGAAATTAGTATAAATATCATAATAGCAATTTTTAGATTTTTTTAATTTTGGATATTCATGTTTGCTTTGGTAGTTATTAGTTGAACAGCTCCTTTGACAATCTCAATGTCGATGGTTTTGAATTTCCCGATTACTTCACCGTCCAATTGCAGCAAGCGAGGTTCTTTAAATTTCAAAGTGGCACTTTCTGTAACGAGGGTTTTACTTTGTTGATAGGTGTAAAACTTTTCATTAAAAGCAGAGAGTCCGGCTTTGATCAGAGAGGTCATGTCTAATTGTTCCATCAAAACAATTTCGAATTTACCATCCATCGGGTTGCCAATTAAATTCAAAGGAACTCCGGTTCCATATTTTCTAGAATTGCAAATCGCTGCCATAAAAACGGAACCTTTTATGTGTTCTTTAGGAGTACTTACTTCAATATCAAAATTTTCAAAGTTTTGTAATTCTTCTAAAAAATATTTGGCATAGGTAATCATGCCTCGGTTGGGGTCTTTTTCATAGGCATTTACTATGTTAGCATTCAAACCAACATCACCAATATGCATGCTATAATATTCCTTGTTTACCTTTAAAAGATCTAAGCCATAAATCATTTGAGAAAGTAGGATATCTTTTAAAGCTTGGATCGGTTCTGGCTGAACATAAAGTTCGGTTGCCATACCATTGGCAGAACCTAGTGGGATAATTCCCATTGGGATATTTTTATTTAAAAGAGAGATTGCGGTAAACAAAGTGGTTCCATCGCCTCCAACAGAGGCAACCCTATCTGGTTTAAAATCATCTAGGATTTTACTTAGTTTGAGTGCATCCTGTTCTCCCGTGGTTTTAAATACAAGAAAATTAATCCCGTAAAAAGAACACAGTTCCTTTGCTTCCTCTAAAAAAGGTTCCTTATCTACATCACCCGAGATTGGATTCACAATAAATAATAGTTTCATAGTAGCTTTGGGTTAAAGGATTCGTTCTTTTTGAAATAATGTGCATTAACTCCTGTGTTTTTGAGAAGCTGCCAGTTTTTAAGTTTTTCTGAATTTACTGTTTTTTTTGTTTGTCTGATAAAGATACTAGAGATTTGGTTTGGAAATTTTTTTGCTACATCAGTATAAATTTCTACATCTTTTTGAGAATCGTCTCCCACTAAAATAAATTCTTTGTTTGGTGAAAGGGTTATGATTTTTTCAATGGTGTTTTTTTTGAAATCAAGCTCCTTTTGGTTTTTGATAAGTTTTTTTAAGCTAAGATAAGGAGTAAGCAATAGAATCCCTTTAGGTAAATCATTGGAAATAAGAAATTCACTGATTATTTTAAATAAGTTTGTTTCACTTTTAGAAACGTAAAAATATCTTGGGTTTTTGTCTTTATAAGCTAGAAATAATTCTTGGGTAAAAGTTACCACTCCTCTTTTATGTGGTGGTTTGAATAAAGTCGTATAAATTCTTTTTGGTGCCGATTTGGTATGAGAATGTAAAATAGTCTCGTCGAGATCAGAAATAATAGCGAGCCTTTTAGAGGTATCAGGAAAATAAGTTGGATAAGTTTGGAGGGGTGTTATTTCTTGAAGGGTGTCACAATTTATAATGACGGGAGTTTTAATGATTTTATGTGTAGTAAGCAATGTGAAATATCCATGTGCATCCGTTTTGGTGATAAATTCGTTAGAATCAGAAACAACTTTTATTTGTTTGTTTGCAAAGGTTTTTTTTTGATATGATTTTAGAACATACTTTGCATTTTTAATGGCTTTGGTGGCGTGCTTTTGTTTTTTATCTGAGTAGAGTATGGTCCCAGAAATCCAAGTTTCTTTTGAGAATTCAATCACCGAAAATTGCCAGATTTTAGGCATAACATTTTTTTTATACAATTTAGTGTTTCTAAATTACATGTGCATATCGAAAAATAAAAATTGTTTCAAACTAAAAAATCCTCACATTGACCTGTGAGGATTTTAAAAGTTTTATGTTTTTTTTAGAATTCAAATTTTACGTAGTTATCACCATTTGGCAAACCATTGGTTACATATAAAATGGGTTTTCCTGTTTTTGGAATTTCCATAATAACGCTTTCTATAGTTTGCGTAATGGAGCCTTCTTCATTGATCCTTATAGGCTTGGTGCTTTTTAAATTTTTTATTCCTTGCGTAGTTATCGTTTGATGGTTTTCAGCTAAAACACTGGCTGCTTTTTCTAATCTTTCAACTGTTTTAGCTGTTGAAGGCTGAGTTGATGTTATGTCTCTTACTTTGTTTGCGTTTTTGTTTAGGGTATGATTTGTATGAACGGTGTACCCTTCTTGAAAGTTCGATACATCATATACATTTCCGTTTCCGGTAACCTCAAATGAAATGACTTTATCTCTATCGCCAATCATGTAATTCATGGCTTGAGCAGAAGGAACACTTTGTAAATATTCTTTAGCTTCTTGAATGTTTTTTGTTTCTAGAATTTTTCTGTTGTTAAAGGCTACAGGAAGTCCGTTGTGGTTTCTTTCTAAGTCCACTAAAATATTACAACCAACAGCTACTCCATAATTATTCACACCGTTTTGTGCGAATATACCTGCAAAACTTGTTTGCATGATTTCTACCTTTTTTTCGGTATCGATAATTTTTGACACGACTACTTTGTTGGAAAAAATTAACATCAAATCATTGTTATGAGTCACAAAGTTTGGTTTGTCTGTTCTCCCAAAAACTCCTGTGGTTGTGCAGTGTGCTATTTGTTCTATACTTGGTTTATGTTCCATTAAAAAAGCAATGTATTCATCAAAACTATTGTAAAGAAACAACGTTTTTAAATCAACATCTGACCCTTCGGCCATTCCTGTAAGTTCTGAATACAAATCAGGAGTAAAGGTTTTTACATCTTGTAAATAATTTGTTTTTTGAATGAAGTCAGTAGCCATTTCTTTGCTGTTTTTATAGTCAGAATTAGAAATGACCCAAGTGTCAAAATCTATCATTGATTTTTGAATTACTTCTTTCAAAGCCACTCCGTGTTGGTAGCCTTTTGCAAATGGTGTTTTTCCATCAATAGTTAGATAATATATTCCGTCGTGTTTTGTTACTTCTGGAATTTTAATGTCTTCTTTTACTGTTGTTGTAAAGCCTGTAATCAAAAGAACGATTACGGCAATTAAAGTAGTTTTTGTGATGTTTGAATTTTTCATGAGTTGAGTTTTTAATGTTCCTGTTCATTTATAACAGCGTAAAAAAAACAAAACCCCCTAAATATTATTTAGAGGGTTTTAAATTTATCATGAAATTTTTACAGTTGGAAGTATACTAAGGATCAGTTATGATTTGAAGAAAGATTAATGGGATATCATTTTTTTGATAGCGTTTCTAATGGCTTCCCATTCTTGATCGGTAGTGTTTTCTTTTGCGATTTTAAAAAAGGAGTGAAAAGATTCATGAACCTCTAAGCGGACTTGGTTTTTTTGGTTGATTATATTTTCAAGCATTTCTTTGGTAGCATTTTTATCCCTCAACACAGCATTTTTTGAATACGTATATTCTTGATTGTATTCAAATTGTTCTTTGATCTCTTTCATAAAAACACCAAAAGCTTGTTTGATAATTTCTTTTTTTTCTGAAGAGGTAATGATTTCATCGACTTTGAATTTAGTTTTTTGCAAAAGATCTTCAAAAGCCTCTTTTTCTTTTTGGAGAGATTTTTTATTCTTTTTAGTTCTTTTTTCAGTGGGTTCTAAAGCCAGGGATATGATTTTATCCCATTCGTTTTGTTTCAACTCCTCTTGAATTTTTAAGCGCAAGGAAATTAATTTTGTGTGCATTTCTTTGGAAGCGTTGAAGTCGTTAAAAATAATAGACTTCACTTCTTCAGAAGAAATATGATCTTTGCTCAATGATTTTTTTAAAGACTTTAAATACTTTTTATGAGTTTTTCTATTGGCTTTGATTTCCGTTTTACCCTCTTTCATCCATGCCACCACTTTGTCTTTTCTATCTTCATCCTCAACATGTTTTTTTATTTGTTCCATAACTTCGGGAACCATGAAAATCTCGTCAGAATCAGAACCAAAAATTTGTATCAACAATGTGATCAATAAATAGGTCATAAAAAATTATTTAATAAATTGCATATGCTAAAATAAACGATACACTTTACATATGGACAAAAAGAATGTAACTAAAATTTTAAATGATAGTTCTTTAGAACGTAGAGATGCTCAATTATATCCTTTGGTGTATGACAATTTACATTTGATTGCAGAAAAGTTATACGCAAGAGAAAAAAAAGGACACACCTTACAGCCGACTCTTTTGGTGAATGAAGCTTATATGAGTTTGGTAGATCAGGATCATATAGATTGGAAAGGGCGTTCTCATTTTTTTGCGGTGGGTGCGCAGGCAATTCGCAGGATTTTGGTAGATCATGCGCGTAAAAAAAATGCGAATAAACGTGGTGCCGGGGCGCAGCGTATTGATTTAGAGGAAGGAATTGCGTATACTCCAGAAAAGGAAGGCAATCTTTTGGATATCGATGAGGCTTTAGAGCATTTAGAACGAGTTCATGAAAGACAAGCGAAAGTAGTAGAATTGAAATTTTTTGGAGGAATGAAAATGCAAGAGATCGCGGATGAATTGGGAGTTTCAATAAAAACAATTGAAATCGACTGGAAAGTTGCGAAAGCTTGGTTAAAGAAATTTATGCAAAGTGATATATGAATGATCAAAGCTTACATGAAAAATCATCAGAAATATTAGCGAAGGTTTTAGATTTACCCTTTCAAGAAGCGATCAAAAAAATTAATGAGCTATCTGAATCGGATGAACAACTAAGAAAAGAGACCTTAGCCTTGTATAATGAAATCTATGCAGAAGAAGTAGAAAAAGACAATAACACCGACGAGACGACTTTTACCAAAACAAAATTAATCGGAAGGAAAGACTCTGTTTTTCGTTCTAAGGTTGTAAGCAGTTGGACCAAAAACTTATTTGGGAACAAAAGAAATAGATTAATTTTAGTCATCTTTTTTTTACTTCTTCTTTTAAGTGGAGGGATTTTATCTGGAGGGTATATTCGAAATAATATCCTAGCTTCTGAAAAGGAAGAAAAAATAGCACTTATCAATACAACCACTGAAATATTTCAACGTTGGTTGCAGTATGAAAAAGAAAAAATCAAAAGTTTTGCCGAGCAAGAAACCATAGTACGTTTTTCTAAATCAATCGATAGTTTAGAAAATTTAGATGAAAGCTATCAACTACTTCGAGGTTCTAAAACAGCTGTAGAAGTAACAAAGTGGCTTAAAAAAAATAAAAAATCCAGTGGATATGGAATTATTTCCTTGTTGAGTAATAGCAGCCCTAAAGATTTGTTAAGTACTTCCATTGTAGATTCTACAGGTGTTACCAAGATGTTTGGTGCAGATTTGGGAGAGATTATATATAAAGATTATTTGAGGGCTCGTACCGGTGAGGTGGTGTTTATACCACCTATCAATAATTTAGATTTGATAAATAATTATGACAAGGGAGTAGAGAAACAAGCTTGGATTAATTTTTTGTGCCCTGTGTTTGATGAAAATGGAGAAGTTAAAACCATACTGTGTGGTTCTTATTTAGCAATTAAGGGATTTTCAAATATTTTAAAAGTTTCTAAACATGGTGCAACAAGTGAAACTTATGCTTTTAATGAAGATGGTAAAATGCTGTCTTCTAGCAGGTTTACGGAGCAATTAAGAAACACTCATTTGTTGGAATTTGATGCCAATGCCGAAACCATTTATAATATAGATTTAAGAGACCCAGGAGTAAACGTCATGAAAGGCGCAACTCCCAGACTTCAAAAAGTAGCGCAACCTTATACTGAAATTGTTGAAATGGCTCTCAATCGTATCAAGGCAAACGACAGCACCTTTACTGGAGCAATTATGGAACCTTATAGAGATTACAGAGGAATAGAGGTTATTGGAGCTTATGTTTGGTTGCCTGAATATAATTTTGGAATCATTACCGAGGAGGATTATGAGGAGGCTTTAGCTTCGTTGATGTATTTTAAATATACATTTATTGTATTTTTTACTGTGATACTACTATTATCATTTTTGTTATTCAATTCAAATGTAAGAATCGCTAGAATCGGTAAAAAAGTTGATGATTTTAGTGTGTTGGGGCAATATAAGCTTAAAGAGAAATTGGGAGAAGGAGGTTTTGGACAAGTTTTTAAAGCCGAACATACATTTTTGAAAACACCTGTTGCGATCAAAGTTTTAAAAACAGAATTTGTCAATACAGATATGTTAGAGCGATTTGAAAAGGAAGTAAAAATCACCTCTTCTTTATCGCATCCGAATACGATAAAAGTTTACGATTACGGAACCACTGACGATAATAATTTTTATTATGTCATGGAATACTTAAATGGAATTTCTTTAGATAAAGTGGTGAATATGAATGCTGATATTCCATTGGCAAGAGGAATTTATATTTTGTATCATCTGTGTTTATCATTAAAAGAAGCCCATGAAAAAGGATTGGTTCATAGAGATATAAAACCTATGAATGTAATGCTATGCGATCAAGGAGGTGCTTTTGATTTGGTGAAATTGTTAGATTTTGGTTTGGTGAAAGAAGTAGATACTTCAATTTCACAACAAACTCAAATCAACAGAATTGGAGGAACACCTATGTTTATGGCCCCAGAACGTATTAGAGACCCTTTTAATGCAGATCAACGTGTCGATATTTATTCCATTGGTGCACTGGGAATGTATTTGTTTAGTGGACAGTATTTGTTAGAATTGATTTCTCAAAAAATGTTGTCGGGAGAACAAACGTTGCAAGGTGATTTTAGAAGTCAATTGATAGAAAGAAAAGATATACCTACCGATTTGAGTAATTTTTTAGGAGAATGTATTCGATTTGATCCTAACAAACGACCTGAATCTATTGATGTACTAATTGCTTTTTTTGAAGAAAAAAATAAAGAATACCCATGGACAAGACAAGATGCTAAAAACTGGTGGAATACCTACGATGTATATTCTTAATTAGGGTTTTTTCACAAAATTTACGCTGTTAGTAATAACAACAATTTACTCTTTGTCTATGGAAATATTATCACTTTTAAAGCGAAGCATTTATCATGCTAATTTTAACGAAGATTTTTTGTTTCAACATCAGTTGAATCCAAACATCCTTGTCTTTGCGGTTATGGATGGCTGTTCTTCTGGACGGGATAGTCATTTTGTGTCTGGGATGTATGCAAAATCAATATATAAAACCTGCCGAGTACTTCCTCAAATGAAAGAAATTTTAGACGATTTTGATTTAGAGACCATGGCTCCAAATGAAATAGGGGAATACATTCTAAGTCAATTATTTCAAGATTTGAAAAAAGCTAAGAAATTATTTTTTCTTCAGTTGGAAGAAGTGTTGGCAACACTTAATTTACTGGTTTTAGATACAAAAAATAAAACAGCTTCGATTCATATGAGTGGTGATGGGATTTTTTCAGTGAATGGAAAAATCACAGAGATAGATCAAAACAATGTGCCTAATTTTTTAGGCTATCATTTGGCCGATTCTTTTGAGAATGTGTTAGAAAACGATATCCAAAGTTGGTGTTTTGATAAGGTAGAGGATATTGCAATAGCTACAGATGGACTTTTGAAATTGACGCATAAAACTTCTAAAATAAATCCTTTAGAATTGTTTTTAAATGAAAAATCAACGAAAAATAACAAACGTTATTTTGAAGAAAGTTATGCTGATCTTATCGATAAAAAATTTATTGCAGGGGATGATATAGCCATCATTCGATGCGTTATTTAGGTCGGATGACCATTTCAACCTCCACAAATTTAAAAACAGGAATTAGTTGGTTTTTAAGTTTTTCTTGAATGCCACCAAATGAGGTTAGTGAAATGGTTTCTGTGTTTGGATTTAAATAGATAACAATTAAATACCCAGAGCCAACCTTTGAAATATACGTTTCATAAGATATTCCTTTAGAAATAACTTTTTCAATCGTAGTTTCAATAAGTATCTTGTCCTCCTTGTTTTGTAGGGTTCCCCCGCTTAATTCAATAAATGCATCTTTGATAATTTTTAAGGGGCTTTGAATCATAATCAAACACATTAATATTACGATGATGGAATCTCCTATGAAGATCATAAAATCAATTTTTGATCCAATAGAAATAAATGAGAGTAAAAAAAAGGCAAATCCAGTAACTGAAGTTAGAATACCATCAACTTTTGCACTTTCAGCTTCTACAAGTAACAGGCTGCTTTTATGGTTCGTTTTCTGATTTTGCTTTTTAAAGTAGTATAACAGTGCAAAGGTCATCACCAACACAAATCCTACATAATAATAAATGGGTGTCATTACGATAGGTGTAATTTTTTCTCCTTGAAAAAAGTTGATAATTTTTAGGGTGTTTTGAGAGAGCGCCATGACGATGATTCCTAGGATTAATAATCCTTTAGAAAGCACAAAGGCAGCTTCATAAACAAATTGACCATAAGGGAAAACTGCTGTTTTTTTGTGTTTGTGTTTGGAAATATAAATAGCTAAAAGAGTTGCAAAACCCAAAGCAAAAGAAAAGTTTCCATCCATTAACATTGCTTCAGATCCGGTATATTGATAGGTAACCCAACCGGCAATGGCGAATACAAGATTTGCCATGACAGTAATCCAAAGAGTTTTATTTTCAATTTTTTGAATGTCCATAAATATTAGTTGTTTCTTATTGATAATTGTTGACCTTCATCAAATGTACATACTATTAATAACAAACTCATTTGAAAAATATCAAATGAGTTTGAGAATAAGTAATTTTTTGACTAGAAAAACATTGTTAACCCAGCACTTACCGTATGGATTTTATCTTCAAATTTTCCGTTGTAATATCCTGTTACCTGCAATTTTGGAGTTAAAGAATATGCAGCAAATATTTCTTGTTCAAAACGATCATTTTTTTCATTATTGATGTCGTTCATTTTGTAAATTGGAGTGATCTGTGTAAAGAATTTTTCTGAAAAAACAATAGGTGTAATTACTTGAAAAGAGATTCCATGCAAAGCTGTATCCAAGGCAGGTGCTGGATTGTCGTATGTAGGTTTACCAGAGTATTGATACGATAAAATTGGGAAAAATTGAATGGTTTCTGAAGCCATTAAACCGACAGTGATACCGGGAGAAACTATAAATCTTCCAGATCCTAAGCCATCTTCAAAACTAGCTGTCGGAGCAAATATGTCTACGGAAGGACCAAAGGCACCCACAAATTTATCATAGTTTTTATAAGGTAGATAAAAATATCTTGCTCTAATATCACCAAAACCAGCTTTTTTTGTTTTGTCGTTGTATAAAATAGGAACTTCTGCCAATACCAAATGAGCTTCTGAGGGAGCTAAAGTCAGTTTTCCTCGGTATCCCATAATATTTTGATTCTCTCCGGCTGCAACTTCAAGTGTGTTGTCTATAAAAGAATAAAAGTTGGTTGGCTTTGAAGCGTCTATTTGTGCTTCTTAGTTTTCAGTGTTTTGTGCAAAAGAGATACCACTGATTAAGATAAATGCTAGGTAAATTAATTTTTTCATGATGTTAGATTTTTAATTTTAATGAGGCATTAAATTGTGCCTTCATTTACAATAGCGTAAGGATTGATGGAAAACCCAAATTCAAATTTATTTTTTTTTAAAATCACATCCTAGAATTTTTTTTAGGGGTTTAAGGAACTTCATACGCTATTATCAATAGAAAGATGAATTAACTTAAAATCTATTAAAATGAAAACTAAAATTTTTACACTAGTATTGGCACTGATTTCTTTTAGCGGTTTCCCACAACAAATAGAAGTTTTAAAAAAGGATAACAGTATTGAAAAAGTTTCGTATGATTCTTATACAATTGGATCGAGAAGTATCAAATTAAATTCCAAAGAAAAATTAGCTTATGAAGATGTCAAAAAAATCAGTACGGATTTTTTTGATGCCTATGAACGAGCAATGAAAAAATTAGGTAAAGAAAAATACAAACATATTGAAATCGAATTTACTGGAGATGAAAATATCTATGCTTTGCAGTTAGAAAAATTACAGTCCAAAAGATTAGGGATTGAAACGACCAGAGCAGCAGGTGGATTATTGACTTTAATAGGTGTTTTGTCTGGAGATAGACAATTAACTTCTGCAGGTTTGTTAACCTCATATATAGGAGACACTAATAGTATGGAAAACAACCAGAAATCCATTGCTGTACAAACCGAAATGTTGAAAGATTTGGATGAGAGAACTAAAGCAAATACTGAAGAAAAAACGGAGAAAGAAATATTGGAAGCAACATATGGAAAGGAAAATGTGGCACCTATTGAAACTTTATTGAATAGAAACTATAAAAAAGCAGAGGCTTTGGCAACGGTGGGCGAGCTAAGTGAAAATAAGGATTACCAATTAGCTGCTGTTTGGGTAAAAGCTTTGATTGCAAAAGAGCAGGGAAATACACAGAAAGTATCTGAAGAATATCAAAGGTTACTAGCTTTAGAAACTAATCTAACTTCAGAAAAAGAGTTAGAAAAAGAAATTCAAATATTGCTGAAGGAGTTAAATTCTTTAAGAGCCTAAAATCATAACAAGGATTATATAATCAAAGATCATTTTTCTAATAGAGAAATGACCTTTTGCATGAAAACTACTTTTTATTTGATACTTTTGGGTATTATGAAAAAGAATAGAATATTATTTTGTTGTTGTTTGTTGTGCCTTTTAATTCCTTCCGGGGTTTACTCACAACAGAAAGCATCTTCTCAGAAAAAAGAATTTTTTATTTTTCCAAAATTGGATAAAACTAAAAAAGAAAAATATTCGTTGATAAAACGCTCAATTTTACCTGTTAGTTTGATGGGAGCTGGTTTGCTGTTAAACCATAGTGCACTTGAAAAGCAATGGCAAGAAAAAATAAGAAATCATGTTGGGAATGATTATTATAATGATATTGATGACTATTTACCGTACCTACCAATACTACAAATGTATGGAGCCGATATTTTAGGTGTGGAAGCAAAGAACCACTGGTTTGATCAATCCAAAAATTTATTTATTGCCAATGGAGTTACGGCTGTGATTACCTATGTTTTAAAAAGAACTACTTCTAAAACAAGGCCAGAAGGTTCCGAGCATTCTTTCCCATCAGGTCATACTAGTTTTGCCTTTACCAATGCGGCGGTTTTAAGTAAGGAATTTGAAGATTCCTCTCCAGTTTTTGCTTATAGTGGTTATGCTTTTGCAGCAACTACAGGTGCCTTTAGGGTGGTAAATAACAAACATTGGGTTTCTGATGTGTTGTTTGGAGCCGGCTTAGGAATTTTTGTGACTGAAATGGTGTATTATTTTGAGCCTTTTAAATATTTCAATCCATTTATTGAAACTGAGGGGGTAACTTTAGTGCCTCAATTTGATTCAGATTCTTATGGGGTTTATTTTAGTTATGCTTTTTAGCTTATTTGTTGTTTAACATATTGTTCCATCGTTTGTCAATTTCATCTTGAAGAAATGGAATTTCAATCCCTACAACAAACTGCCATCTAGATTGTTGTAAACCTGAAACCTGATTTTCTACATTTTCTATGTCGGAACCAGGGAAATCAACAGGCTGTTCAAATTCTGAAGAACTATAAGAATAAGTAGCGCCTAAAATAAGTTGAATTGTTTTGATAGACATATCGATACCGAATCCAAAATGATTGAAGTCAGTTTTAAAATTTACATCTGTTTCCTCTCTTGAGAGTAAGTCGTAAATATTAGCATTTTTTTCAAAGGAAGAATAATCAGAGGAATAACTTAAGAATCCGCTAAATTTTGGGCTGATATAATATTCAATTCCGATCCCATAATTTATGACAGCTTTTCTCTCTTCCTCAAAAGAGAAAGTGGGTGCTGTTCCAAGTTCGCTCTCCAAGAGAGGGATTTCAATAGGCATATAGCTTTTTATCGCATTATTCCATTCGGTGTTCAAGTGTATTTTATGCTTCCCAATAGGGATTCCTGCTCCAAAAGAAACGGAAAGAGGTGTTTTTCTTTCTGCGTTTAGGTTTGAAAAATTATTATAAATAAAAATATCATCACCAGAGCCAATCCCTGCTAAAAACTCATTATAAATAAAACTCCCTGAAGTAGAAACCTCCAAATAGGGAAGGGTGATATTTACACCTAATTCTAGATTTTCTGTTTGATAGGCCCCTCCAATTTTCCAGAAGAAACCATAAGAATCCACAGCATAGGAAATTTCTTTATTGTAATTGGCAACCTGATCACTACTATGAAGAGCATTGTAGTTAAGTTCGCTAATTCCGGTGTTTTTGTAGGTAGAGAAAAATCCAGACACCCCAATGCTAAATTTCTCATTAATCAATCTGGCCCAGGAGCCCCCAATCCACTCGTCCCGAATAGAGTTGTTTAAGGTTACCCGACCGATGAATATTTCATCACCAGGAAATTCAGGAAGAATTTCATCCAACACCAATCCCGTTTCATAACTTAAAGAGGAATTCTCTCTGGATTTAGAAATAAAAGCATAAGCAAAATGACTTTTTTCCCATCTAGGAATTTTAAAAGTACCGGCAACCATAGAAGGAAGTCCTTGAAAGCTGGAGTTTTTTATCTTTTCATTTTCTCCAAAAGTATTGGTCAATTCTAACTGTTTTAATTCGTAGGTTTTTGCATTTATGGAAAAAGCAACATTATCCACTAAAGCAAGTCGCGCTGGGTTATAATAGGTCAACCCTAAATCAGAAACACTCCCTGTTACATTTCCATTTAATAGAATAGAGCGGTTACCATAATTTTCTTGTTTGTAATTTCCCTGAGCCAAACTATCGAATGAAACGAAAGAAATCAGAAATATAAGATAATATTGAACTAGTGCAAATTTCATGTTTGGTTTGGTTTTTGCGTTTTAGGAGACAGCTTATTAAATAAAAATAATAAATTAAGTTGATTTTAAATGCTGATACATTAGTTAGTTTAGGTGATTAGGAATTGAAATTAATTTAGAATCATTTTTTATTTTTAATATTGTAGCTTATACCGTTTTACAGTCCTAACCAAGGCGCAATTTTTTATGAAATTAAACTCCAAATATTTTAAAAGAGTTTTTCAATTACTACTCTTTATTTTTGTTTTTATTGGGTTTTCCCAAAAATCGACCCTTGAGTATTCTCAGAATTTGACTATTTCTGACGGATTGGCTCATAACGGGGTGACTTCTATTTTGGAAGATTCCAAGGGGTATATGTGGTTCGGAACCTATGATGGTTTGAACCGTTATAATGGTTATGAGTTTGAACGTTTTAAAAACACCATTGAAAAAGAATACCTGGTAAGCAATAGAGTGCGTTGTGTTAGTGAAGATTTCAATGGGAATATTTGGATAGGTACAGATCAAGGAATTAGTCTTTTTGATTATGCCACTGAAAAATTTAGGGTAATCTATTCCAATAAACTGGTGAAAAATGGTGTCAATGGTCCTATTGTTAGGAGAATTATTTTTAGTAAGGATAAGAATTTTATTATTTGCGCAACCGAAGGAAATGGCGTTTTAGTCTTCAATAAAGATTATAGCCTTTACAATAGATATATTCCTATCAGGGAATTCTCTAACCGACATATTGAATTTTATGGTGGGAGTGAATTTGACAAAGCCAATTATTTATTTTCATCAAATATTGGATTGATATTGCTGAATATAGAAACAGGTGCCTTTAAGAAGGTGGCGCCAAAGGAAATAAGAAATAGTCTGGTGCACAAGGTGGTAAATGATAGTATTCTTGTTGCTGCCAATGGGGATGGTTTGCGCGTAATGAGCTATAAATCAACCAACGGATCAGTTTCTTTTAAGCTTGTAAAACGTCTTTTAAAGGAAAATGACATCGTTACCATTTCCGTAGATAAATTAGAGAATCTTTGGGTAGGGACTACCAGTGATGGAGTTATACATATCAATAATGTAAATACCCTAATTGATGGAGGTAAAGTAAAAGTCACAAAATTTAGTACAAAAAACAGATTGATTCGTGTGAGTGATACGTATGCTTCAGAAAATTTTGGATGCTGGGTTGCCACTTTCAATAGAGGTGTCTATAGATTTAATTTAAAGGAAAATTCTTTTAAAAAGTTCAATGAAGAAATGAACTATAAACACGGACTTTTTACTACCGAGGTGTTGCATATGACGGGGTATGATTCCATTCGCTTTTATGCAAGTGCTAACAAAGGTGGGGTAGGTTTGTTCAATACAGAAACTCATTCCTTTGAACCTTTGACTTTTGATTTTAAAGATAGAACTAAATTACGTGTGGCAAATATTTTTCTAGATTCTAGCGAGAATCTATGGATTAAATTTACTGGAGACATGGGCTTTATGTTTGTGAAAAATGGAACTCATAAACTTCAAAATATTGAAGTAGAGGGTTATGATTTTGCTAGATCATTTAAGCCTGTTTATTTGACAGAAGACAAGGATAAAAATATTTGGGCAGGTTGTGCAAATAACGTTTATAAATTAAATTTAAATGAAAGAGCTGAAGTAGAATCGGTTGAAGAAATCAATAAGAATCCTTTTTTTATTGATAATCATATCACTTTAGTGAGAAAAGTATATCAAGACCCAAAGTATGATTTTATGTGGGTGGGATCTGATTCTGGAGGCTTGTATCGTTTGGAAATGTCTGGAGGAAAATCTTTGGAAGACGCGCCTGTAACGCAATACAAAGTTGATAAATCTAAAAAGCATTCGATTTCAAGTAACTTTGTGACTTCGATTGTAAGGTTGCCCAATGATGAATTGTGGATTGGTACCGAAGGTGGTGGGATTTGTAAGGTGATTCATAGTGATACAGAACCAGAATTTTTACCTTTTACAGAAAAAGACGGACTTACTAATAATGTAGTAAAGAGTATTATTTATGACGAAGAATATAACCTATGGATTTCTACGAATATTGGATTGAATAAATTTGATACTAAGGATAATAGATTTACAAATTACAGAAAAGAAAATGGTCTTCCGTTTGAAGATTTTACCTACTCCTCAGTACGTTTACAAAAAGATAGATTTGTTTTTTCTGGTTTGAGTGGGATTTGTTATTTCAACCCAAATGAACTGCCAAGAAACGAGCAATTACCAAAACTAGAATTTGGAAAGTTTAAACTTTTTAACAGAATTATAGCCCCTGGAGATTCTATAGCCAATAGAGTGTTATTGGATAAAAGTTTGGATAAAGTCAAGGCGGTAAACCTAAATTTTGACGAGAATGTATTCTCTGTAGAATTGAATTCACTACATTATTCCATTCCAAATAATTACCAATTAAAATATAAATTATCACCTATCAATGAGGAGTGGATCGTGGTGGCTTCTGATCAAAGAATAATTCAATATAGTGGTTTGCAACCTGGAGATTATAAGCTTTCCGTAATGGCTTCTAATTCCATGGGAACCTGGTCTAAACCTAAGGAATTGGAGATTATAATTTCTCCACCATATTGGAAAACACCTTTGGCTTTTGTGGTATATTTCTTGCTGTTAACTTTGGCTGTATTTGCCATTGTGAAAATTGTTTTAAAAATTCAATCTTTAAATCATAAAGTAGAAATAGAACAATTAGAAGTGGACGCGGTGAAGGAAGTGAATGCTGCGAAACTTAGATTTTTCTCAAATATTTCTCACGAAATTAAAACACCATTGACTTTAATATCTGGTCCAGTTGATTTGCTTTTGAGTCAGTTTAAAAATAATATTGATATCAAAGAAAAATTGGGAATCATCCAAAGGCAATCCAAAAAAATGTTGCAATTGGTCGATCAGGTACATGATTTTCAACGTGCGGATGCCAATGAATTAAAAATGAATTACACGCATTTTTCTTTCAATACTTTTATTGATGAGTTGATTAGCGATTTTGCATTTAAAGCTAAAATTGAAAAGAAAAAATTAATCTCAGAAAATGAAGGTCAAAATATTTATGTTTCTGCAGATCGTAATAAGTTAGAAAAGGTTTTTAATAATTTACTAAATAATGCTTTTAAGTATACAAAGGCAGAGGATACGATTTCTGTAAACTATAAAATCGAGGATAAGGATTTAATTATCTCCGTTATAGATACCGGTAAAGGAATTGATGAGGAAGATTTAGGTCATATTTTTGAGCGTTTTTATCAATCTCAGAAAAAACATAGTTTTTATACAGGAGGGTCAGGAATCGGATTGGCCTTTTCTAAGCGTCTTGTAGAAATGCATTATGGTTATATTGGAGCAGAAAGTGTTTTTGGGAAAGGAACAACCATCAATGTTCAGTTACCGATAGTAAAAGCTTTGCCATCTGAGGATGAGATTCAAAGAGAAGAGGTAATTCTTATTGCAGAGAAAGAGCATGAATCCAACGTGCAATTGATCAACAATGAAAATATTTCTAATATCAAATTGGATAGAGAAATTTCTGAAGCTGTTATTTTTTATGCAGAGGATAACTTAGAGATGCGAATGTTTGTCTCAGAAAATTTATCTAAATTTTTTACGGTAAAAATATTTAGCAACGGTCAAGAGTTGTTTGATGCCCTGGAAGAAGAGTGGCCAGATATTATTATTACAGATCTTTTGATGCCAGAAATGAATGGTTTGGAGTTGTGTAAAAATGTAAAGTCTGACGTAAAAACAAGTCATATTCCACTGATATTATTAACTGCTTGTACTACAGGGGATGATCGTATTCAGGGGATTAGGGATGGTGCGGATGCCTATATTAAAAAACCTTTTAATATGGAACACTTGCTTACTAGAACAGAGTCTTTATTGCAAAACCGAAAAACATTAAGAGAGCGTTTTGAGATTGGAATTCCGCTTACCAAAGAAAACAATAGCAACAATAGAAATGACAATGCATTTTTAGAAAAATTATATAATTTGATGGCAGAAAATCTTGACAATCAAGAATTAGATTTGAATCTGTTCGCAAAAGAATTATACTTGAATAGAACTCATTTTTATCAAAAAGTGAAGGCCTTGACAAATCAAACTCCTTTTGAATTGTTAAAAGAATATCGTTTGAAAAAAGCAGGTGAGTTTTTAATTCAGAAAAAACTTTCTGTGAACGAGGTATATGTGATGACTGGTTTTAAAAGTAGGACCCATTTTGCCAAGCTTTTTAAAGAGAAATTTAATATTACCCCTGGGAAATATGCTGCTGAAATGAAAAAGAAATTTGATGAGGGCGGAACGCAAAATAATGCTTAGGTAAAGTTAATGTACTGATAAAGACACCAAATAAATTCTTAAAAACAAGATGTTGCTTGAAATGTGTTTACTTTACAGATAGATACCCTTTTGGAGTATTCCAAATCAAATTAATAAAACCAAAAATGAAAAAAACCAAAAGCCTTCTTTTGTTAAGCTATGTCTTGTTATTGACCTGTGTTTTTCAGAGTTGCAATGAAAAAAAAGAAACAGTAAAAGCATCGAATAAAAGTCAGCCAAATATTATTTTATTTGTTGCGGATGATCACGGAACCGATGCCTTAGGATGTTACGGGAATCCAATAATAAAAACACCCAATCTAGATAAGTTAGCCAAGGAAGGTGTTCGTTTTAACAATGCCTATTGCACCAGTGCCAGTTGTGCCGCCAGCAGATCCGTTATTCTAACAGGGCAATTCGGACATGCAACAGGTTCGTACGGACATGTACATGATTATCATCATTTCAGTACTTATGATCATGTGAAGTCTTTACCCGTTTTGCTTGCAGAAGGTGGTTATGCCACGGCGAGAATTGGAAAATATCATGTAGCTCCAGAAAAAGTTTATCATTTTGAAACGGTTTTAAATGCTGATCCTAGAAATACAGTAGAAATGGCAGAGCAATGTGGTGATGTGTTGAATTCTGAGAAACCATTTTTCTTATATTTTTGTACGGATGATCCACATAGGGGAGCGCCTTTTATGCCTGAAGTTTGGAGTGATCCAAACACTTTTGGAAATAAAAAAGAAGGGTACAAGGGTGTTGAAACAGTTGTGTACAATCCAAAGGATGTTTTGGTTCCAGATTTTTTACCTGATACCAAGCAAAGTAGAGAAGAAATCGCTCAATATTACCAAAGTGTATCACGTATAGATCAAGGTTTTGGGAAGTTGATGAAAATGTTAAAGGAAACCGGTAAAGCCGATAATACGATAGTGTTTTATATTTCGGATAATGGAATGGCATTTCCAGGGGCTAAAACTACAGTATACGAACCGGGAATTAAATTGCCTTGTATCGTAAAAGATCCAACAACTTCGAAAAAAGGAATCGCCAATGATGCTATGATTTCTTGGGCAGATTTAACTCCCACAATTTTAGAAATGGCAAAGGTAGATGTAGGGGAAAATAACTTTCATGGACGCTCATTTAAAAATGTATTGGACACGGAAAAACCATCTGGATGGAACGAAGTATATGCATCCCATAATTTTCATGAGATCACCATGTACTACCCGATGAGAGTGGTAAGAGATGGTAACTTTAAGCTGATTTGGAATATAGCCTGGCGTTTGGATTATCCATTTGCATCTGATTTATGGGCAGCATCTACTTGGCAAGGGATTTATCGTGAGCATGGAGAAATGTTTGGAGAGAAAAAAGTAAAAGATTATTTGTTTAGACCCGAGTTTGAATTATTTGATTTAGAGGCAGATCCTAATGAGTTGAATAATTTAGCATCTCATAAAAAACATAAGGCTACTTTGGAAAGGTTGCAAAAGAAACTGAGAGCATTCCAGTTGGAAACAAAAGATCCGTGGTTGATTATGTGGGGTCATGACAATTCATTACAAGGAACAGGAGTAGATTTGTAGTACAAATTGAAACAGATCTATTACTTTATTATTGAAGTAATATCATATTAAATACTTAATAAAAAACCTGAATCATTATCCTAGATAATTGATTCAGGTTTTTTATTTGCATCCATTGTTAGAAATTATTTGTGATCAATAATAATTTTTCAAGAACTACAATACATATACGGACACATACATTTTTATTTTTGATTTCTATTTATTTTGAAGAGCTCATGAGAGTGAACTTAAATCTTCTTAAATTTAAATAATGGGAAAAAGTAAAATCTTAAGGTTAAAAATGTTTTGTGTTGCCTTCGTCTTTTTAGGCTTATGTCAAAATGCAATTGCCAGAAAAGGAAAGTCGTATGAAAATTTTTCAACCGAAATAACAAATATTAGAAATGTAGCATCTGCTCAAATAAATGGGAAGCAGTTTATATATATATCTTCCTTAAGTGATGCTGTTGGTTGTTATACTTTAGAAGGAAAAAAAGTATGGGAAAACAAACTGGAGGTTCCAGGAGTTTTGTTTGAAATTCTAGCAAAAGATATTACCAATGATGGAAATGATGAGCTATTAGTAGCTAGTGGTAATGGTAGCATTTTTTGTTACAAAAGCAATGGAGATTTACTTTGGGAATTTACACCGGATCACAAGGTTCGTTTTTCAGAAATAGCCGTTGTAAAAAACGAAAAGAAAGTGCAAGTCTTTGCCGGAGGAAATGATTATAAATTATATGAAATTGATACTAAGGGAAAACTTGTAGGAACTACTGATATCAAAGGAACTGTGCGAAAAATTGAATCCGGGAATTTTGTAGATAAAAACACAGAGTCTCTTTTTGTGATGTCGTATACGCATGATAAATTTCGTTGGGAATTTATGGGGATTTTAGACGCTACAACCAAAGAAGTTGTAAAAGAATTGAGTTATAAAAAATCATCGGTAAAGGAATTATCTAAAATGATGGTTACAGAAATTGTAATTGCCGATTTGAATAAAGATGGTTTATCGGATATTACATTTTTTGGAGATTTAAGTTGGATTCCAGTAGTAATTGGTTTGGATGGCAATTTTCAAGAAATCACTCGATTCAAAGGAACGAGAAAAGAATTGCAACGCTATGCGAATGCCAAAGGAACAGTTCTTGCTCCTGTGAGAGATGAAATCATGTTTCAATATGGGGGTTTCTTGTATAAATTAGATTTAACTGGGAAACTACTTCAAAAAACAGGTACTCGATATGCTAAATCAGGAGAGTTAGTTTTTAGTGATTTTGTTGTAGATACTGAATCGAAACAATTGATTGGTGCTGGTGAAGTGGACGGAGGAAACACGGTTTGTTTTTACAATTTAAATAAGAATAACTGGAATGTGGCTACCAAACCAAAATCAATTGGAACCATGGAGGAAGTAGCCAATAATATTAATGAACTATATGCCCAATTACTAAAGTTTAAAATGCCATCGTATCAAACACCTTCGGACAAGGAATGGGTGATGATTACCGGTAAAAAAGTAGACGCTAAGGTAAATAATCTTAAAGGGAACAATATAAAATATGTGATCCAAAGATCTCCAAAAGAAAGTACGGATAGATCTCATTTAGTTGCTATTATGGGAGATGTTGCGCTAAAGAAGGATAAAAGAGGTAAGTACAAAGATTCTAGGGCTTCTATCGTCAATAAGGCGAGAGCATATGAGATGGAAGGACAAGCATTTACCTTATGGGCAGGTCATGGAAATGATCCTTTTTATATTCAAATTGAGACTTTAGAAGAGATTTTAAAAGTAGCTCCAAACACTTGTTTAGGCTTTGTATATGCAGAGATGGATAATGTAGATGATCCAAGAGTACAGCATTTTGTGAGAGAATATGTACCAAGATTGGCAAAGGCAATTCGTGTCAATAATAATGCGAAATTATATTTTAGATATAAAAATACTTTCTGGTCTTTGACAAATAAACTGCCCTTGTGGCAAGAGTTATTCTTCTCTAATAAATACAATGATATACTAGTTCCGGCTTCTGAGGATACCAGTTCAAGAACCCAAGATATCAATTTAGCAGGACGTGTAGGAATGTTATCTGCGGGTTATATTGACGACTTTGCAATGAGATTGATTGATGATAACCCAACTAGTTGGAGACCTTTAACTCCTGGAGGACAACGTTCAATTTCTCCTTATTTAAGACAAGGGGTTATGATGGCTGCTTATGGAGCAAGATATGGTGTAGTGGCAGATAATAGTTTTACTGAAGAACCTGGCTTAAATGTTTTATTTGGTCTGATGAAATCGGGTGTTTTACCCATAGTAGAAAAAGAAAATATTTTGTCTATCGGTTCATGGCATTTGATTGAAAATGTAGATACTCATTTGGTACATTCTATAGACAACCATCATTCTTTAAAACAATATAAAAAATCAGATGATAAAGCGGTGTTTTCGGTGGCTCAAATGCATTGGGCTGGAACGAATATTCCAGAGTCTGATTATTCTCAAATAGCCTTGGGAGTTCAATATAGATGGTTGAATTACATCCCTGAATTACCTAATGGAATGGTACCTGTAGCTCCTATAGAAATGGAGGAACAATTGAAAGCAAAAGGAATTCCTTATACCGTTAGTGATGGGGTTAAAGGGAAATTAAACAATGAGTTTGTGTCTGCAGGGGATTTTACTCCTTATTTTAAAAATACCGTAGCAGAGGGAGCGGCACAATTACCAATTCTTGTAAAAGGTGCTGCGTGGAGTGCTATTAGAATTGATAAAAACCATGTGAGGGTCATTTTGATGGATCAAGGATATATAGAACCTCGTAAAAGAAATGCTATTATTTCGTTCCAAGGAGAGCAACCAAAAACAGCTGTTGATATCCTTTCGAATGAAAAAATTAAAGTCAAAAACAACATTGAACTGACAGTTCCTGCAGGTTCTTTAAGATTTATTGATTTTAGTTATTAGTTGTTTTAAAATTTATCGAAAGCGTTCTAAATTATGTAGAGCGCTTTTTTTTGGGGGGTGAATCAACTACACGGTGTTCAAAATACCACTATGAAATAATTTGAAACGTTTCCTCGTATAAATATCTTAATTTCACTTTTTGAATTTTCAAGGTAAAATTATATAGAAATGAATAGAGTAATTATAGCCCTAGTATGTTTGTTATCAACAGCATTATTGCAAGCACAAATAAAGGTATTGATTGTTGATGGACAGAATAACCATGGGGTTTGGCCAATGTCGACGATTATGATGAAGCAATATCTAGAAGAAACAGGTTTGTTTAAAGTAGATATTGAAAGAAGTAATTTTATGTGGAAATCCGAAGGAAAAAAAGACTATTTGCCTTTAGCTGGAATTGGAGAAAGAACAAGCTCTAAAAACCCAAAAACGGATCCAGATTTTGCGCCTAAATTTAAAAAGTATGATGTTGTGGTTTCTAACTTTGGATGGAAAGCAGCAGATTGGCCTGAGAAAACCCAGAAAGCATTTGAAAAATACATGAAAAAAGGAGGTGGATTTGTCTCCGTGCATGCCGCTGATAATTCTTTTCCAAAATGGACAGCTTACAATCAAATGATTGGTTTAGGTGGTTGGGGAAATAGAAATCAAAAAGATGGTCCTTATGTATATTACACAAATGATGGAGAGTTGGTACGTGATGATTCTCCTGGAGGATCTGGAGCTCATGGACCAAAGAATGAATTTCCGGTTACGATAAGAGCAGAACATCCCATTACAAAAGGAATGCCTAAAGTTTGGCTGACAACAAAGGATGAATGTTATGCTAAGTTAAGAGGTCCAGCGGAAAATATGACTATTTTAGCCACAGGAAAAGATGCTTCTGGAAAAGCACCAACCGATAGACATGAACCTGTTTTAATGGTGCTTGATTATGGAAAAGGAAAAATTTTTCATACCACTTTAGGACATGATGCATTGTCATTTGAGAGCGTAGGTTTTCAGGTTTCTTTTTTACGTGGGGTAGAGTGGGCGGCTACGGGAAAAGTAACTCAAAAGATTCCAGCTGACTTTCCAAGTGAGTCAAAATCTTCTCGACGCCCTTTTGAGTTGAAAAAATAAAACATTAAAAAAACACTATATATCCGGTAAGGTCTTATTGATCTTACCGGATTTTTTTGTGTCTTATAGTAATTTAGATTTACTGTTAAGCACATATTAAAAACTATTGGAGACAGCCTTTTTATTAGTTTGGTAGTTATTTGTCATTGAACCCAACCTAAATGACAAATACTGAAATGAAAATAAAATGTATCTTAGGAGTAGTACTTCTTGTTTTTGGATTAATGAATGTGTCGGCGCAACAGAAAAAAGCGCTATCAAATACGGAAGCTCTTTATGATTTTGAAGAGAATGGAAAAGGATGGAATACAGACCATTCTGATAATTTCTCTCCAACCGATGAAAAATCAGCATCCGGTTCTTATAGTATGAAATTCAGTAATTATTCTGAATATAAAAAATCAGCCTACTATAGTATCAACACGGGACATACTATCATGAAAGTAAGAACTGCTGTGAAAGATTCACAAAAATATTTGGTCGCTGCTTCTTATGACGGAATTGTAATGGGGGTATCATATGGTGGAAATATCTTATGGAAAAATAACCTCTCGGGTTATATGATTCATGATATATGGTGTGATGATATTGATGCAGATGGAAAAGATGAAGTGCTTGTTGCCAATGCCGATGGAACGGCTTATTGTTTGGATGGTGTAACTGGAGAAACAAAATGGGAATACAAGAGAAATGATACTCCAATGTACTCTGTATGTACGGTTACAAGCAACGGGTCAACTTATATAGTATGCGGTGGAATGGACTTGAGTATATCTTATTTGTCGAATACCGGTGCTATGTTGAAAAATATTCATTCTTCAACGTATAGTGAAGAGAAACCATGGGGAGGAGTGGATGCCAAGTATAAATTCCTTCATTATGCAAACTTTTTACGTCCCATTAAAAAACAAGATGGAAATGAAGTTTTGGCGGTACATGGAAGCAATAACCATATGCAAGGTAAAGGAAGTATTTATTTGTTCAATGCTTTTGAGGATACTCCTTATAAAATCATCAAATTATCAGCCAATACAGTTTTAGGAGATTTAAAGGTCAGTGATTTAGATAAAGATGGATCTGAAGAAATAGTAATGGGTACCTCTGCTCATTATAAAAGTGCAGAGATTGTTAGAGTTGATATTGATGCAACCGCGGATGATTTAGTGAGGTATACTCATACAGGTATGGGGTTTGGGTATTTTGTAACTCAAACAGAAATGATTCAGGAAGATAATGTGGGTAAATATGTATCTATTTCCGGAAATCATATGTTTTTATTAGATACTGCTCTGGATGGTTCCGGGAAAGAGGAGTTAGAATGTTTTTACGCTTTTAATGATTTATGGAAAGATGGCGATAAGTTGATATTGGCAAGTGTACAAAGTGGAGGAAGCTGTATTCATGTTTTAAATACAGAAATTTCTGGATGGAAAACGGCCTATGAAAATATTTCTCCAGAAGGAAAAATTCAAGATATCATTGATAATACAGCATCCGCTAGAACAAATTTAGCTAGTTATTCAAGACCAGATTATGAAAGAGAACCCGTTCCGGTTTATATGATGACGGAAAGTATCGAGTCAGGAGTAGCAAAGCAGGTAGCCGATAACATCAAGGCAAATTATAACAGTCCAATTTTCTTAGGAGGAGATCATACAAACAAAGCTGAGGATTGGGACAGATCTGGAATGGAGAATGAAAAATATAAGAATAAAATAGATGGAAGACGTCAGTATACCTATACACAAGAGCAATGTTTAGGTTTAATTACTCCATGGTATGATGGAGAAGAAGGAGTTGCCTATTGGGGAGGTCATGGAAATGACCCATATATGTTTCAGTTGGAAACAACCAAAAAAGTAATCGATCATGCAGCCGGTAAAAAAACAGTTTTAATTTACCCTGAATTAGAAGATGAATCAGAAGATTTTGCATGGGTAATTGAAGATTTGTTTTATCCATTGGCAGAATACTCGAAATCTAAAAACACAAATATTTTTGTAAGAACAAAGCATAATTTTTGGCAAGGAAATATTTACATGCCCATGTGGGAAAAAGCCCTTGATGGTGATTATGCAGAGATATTTGTCCCTTCGATGGAGGAGACAACCGACAAAGCAATGGACATAAGTATTGCAGGTAGGTCAGGAGTTTGGGCCAGTGGAGCTGTGGATAGTTGGGGAACACGTTCTGTACCAGACAACCCTAGTTTTGATAGGTCACGACAACATTCACATCAACGTTTTCCAAATCACTTTTTACGTCATATGATGTACCACATGGCTAGTGGAGCTCAGTACATCAATAATTTTCCTGTATATCCTGAATACATGAGTTTTTTATGGGAGTTGGTTGCAAAAGGCGCTTTGTATGTGCCAAAAAGAAATGAAATATTAAGTTATTCTCCTGTCCATGTCAGTATGCAGAATCCTGACACTCATTATATAGAAGAGGGGAGTAGTTTGAAATGGTCTATTTTTTATGATAAAGAATTTGAAGAAAACAATCCATTTGTATTCAGTAGACAAAATTCAACTTGGATGGCAGCCAAAGTGAATCCATGGGATTTCTCTAATTATGCCGGAAATGTAAAGGATAGGAGGCAAAACTATTTGCCAAATTATCCAAACGGGTTGGTTTTGATTACGCCTCCCCAGGAAGGAGTTTTCTCTAATCAAACTGCAACGAGAGGGAAATTAAAAGATAATTTACATCCGATATATGAGAATATGATGACGGAATATATAACTGACGGAAGACATTATTATTCTTCTGATGGCACACAAACATATGCCGCGGATACTTATTATACTACGGTAAAAGCAGAAATTGAATCTAAATCAAGTCTGTTGCCAATTACGGTAGAAGGAGATGTAGCTTGGGTTGTTGCACAAACATCACCAACACATTTGAGATTGACAATTATTGACGGAGGTTATTTGAATCCAAATGACCGAATCGCTAAAGTTACTTTTAATACGATAAACCCAACTAAAGTAACAGATATACTAGACGGAAAATCTTTTGATGCGAATGCAACTACCATTGAAGTTGATATTCCATGTGGAACTTTTCGTTTTATTGATGTAGAGCTTCCAAGTGCTCTATAAATGGAAAGGTAAACTGTGAGTAAATGAAATTACAATTAAAACAATCTAAAAGTTTTTTTAGTGAAAAACTTTTATCCTATCAATATGATCAACCGTGCTTAGATGCTTCTTGGCATTATCATAAAGAGTACGAATTATTGTATGTTTCAAAGGGAAGTGGAATTCGTTTTGTTGGAGATAGTGTTCAAGAGTTTAATGAAGGTGAGCTAGTTTTGGTAGGTGCGTATTTGCCACATTTGTGGAGGAATGATTTATCGTCAAAAATAGATGCTGATTCCAATGTGAAAATAGTAGTAATTAAATTTTTGAAGGATTTTATTGGAAAAGGAGTGTTTGAAAATCCAGAATTTTATGTTGTAAAGGATATGCTGAAATCGGCAGATTTAGGAGTGTTGTTTTCTAAAGAAACTTCTCAGGAATTTAAAGATAGGTTGTTGGGATTTGATAATTTGAATGCGCCAGAAAAATCAATTGAGCTGCTTTCTTTGTTGCATGAATTATCTCAAGAAAAAATTGAAAAGCAAATTTCTACTTTGGATATGAGACAATACTCTTCAGAAAATGGATCTAAGTTAGATGAAGTAATGAAGTTTATATCTATCAATTATGCATCGAGTATTTCATTAAAAGATGTGGCAGAAATAGCCTGTATGACAGAGAATTCTTTTTGCAGGTATTTTAAAAATTTGACGAATAAATCTTTTGTGAAATTTTTGAATGAGGTGCGTATTAGAAATGCAGCAAAACTTTTGGTATCTACAAATAAATCTATTTCAGAAATTGCTATGGAGGTTGGTTTTCCATCCATTACTAATTTTAACAAACAGTTTAAAATAGTTCAAAGTGAAACACCGAAAATATATAGAGAAAGAATTGCCTACGAGAAAAAATTGTAGGTTTATAGAAATAAGAACTCGTAAATTATCAAAATGAATTTAAGTCCCAAAAAAACGATACTGTGTTTACTATTAGCAATCACCTCCATCTTTGCATACGCTCAATCAAAAAAAACGAATGTAATTTACATATTGGCGGATGATTTGGGGATTGGTGATTTAGGTATTTATGGTCAAAAATTATTGAAAACACCTAATATTGATAAATTAGGATATGAAGGAATAAAATTCACAGATCATTATTCTGGGAATGCAGTGTGCAGTCCGTCTAGAGCGGTGCTAATGTCAGGTCAGCATCCAGGACATAACCATATTATTGGAAATTCACCTCAAGAAATACCTTTGAAATCTGAAATGACTGTATTACCTGAGTTGTTTAAAAAACAAGGATACGCAACCGGGGCTTTTGGAAAATGGGGATTAGGATATACTTATTTAGATACCGAAGCAAGCCCGTTACACAATGGTTTTGATGAGTTTTATGGGTGGAAAACACAGTATGCGGCACATACTTATTATCCAACCAGTATGGTCCATAATGGAGAAAAAATTAAAATGAAACCTGGTACTTATGTTCATGATGAAATCATGAAAAATGCTTTTGATTTTATTGAAAAAAATGCAAGTGAAAACAAGCCTTTTTTCTGTTATATTCCTACGGCAATACCCCATGCAGCGATGCATGCGCCAAAAGATTTACATGATAAATGGAGAAAAAAACTACCTCAATTTGAAGATGTCATTGGTACGTATAGTGCCAAAGACGAACCATGTCCAGATGTTGTGAATCCAGTAGCTGCCTTTGCCGCTATGGTTGAACATTTAGACAATCAGGTTGGAGAAATTATCGACTTGTTAAAGGAAAACGGACAATTAGAAAATACATTGATCATATTTACCAGTGATAATGGGGCTCATAATGTGGGTGGTCATGATCCTGAGTTTTGGAACTCTACAGGAGTTTTTAGAGGGATGAAAAGAGATATGTATGAAGGAGGAATTAGAACACCAATGTTGGCCTATTGGCCGGGGGTGATACAACCTGGATCTGAAACAAATCATCCAAGTGCTTTTTGGGATGTGATGGCTACCGCTGCCGATATTTTGAATGTGGAAACTCCTGAGCAATGTGATGGTATTTCATTTTTGCCAACTCTTAGAGGAAAGATTAAGGATCAAAAGGAACATGAATACCTTTTTTGGAGAATTGAATCTTATAAAATTTACCATCAAGCCATAAGAATTGGAAAATGGAAAGGTGTTTTAAATTGGTATAAGAAAACAAAGAAATCACCTGAAAGAAAAATGCCTTTGGAGTTGTATGATTTGTCAAAAGATATTTCTGAAGAAAATAATATTGCCGATAAAAATCCAAAGATGGTAAAACGTATGATGAAGATAATTACGGAAATGTGATTTTTGTTTTTTTGTACTCGCAGTAACAAGTAATGAACCTTTACCTACATTTCAGAGTTTAAGAATGGGTTAATTTGTTTTCAATCGGAGGTAGAATTGATGTATTTTGATTCAGTAAAAGCCTTTAGTTTTATATTATAAATATTTTAGGAAAATGAGACTTAAATTTTTAGTACCCATAATTTTTATCCTTTGTTTAGCGTTTACAGCTGAAGCCAAAGAGATCATACATATAAATAATGCCGAGGGTGATATGACCCAAATATTGAGAGATAAATTGAATGCTATTCAAGACAAGGAAGTGAAAATTATCTTTGAAAAAGGCACCTATCTTTTTATGCCTACCTATGCGATGGATAAATATTGTTTTATTACCAATCATGGGAATGGATTGAAAAAAATTATTTTTCGTTTTGAAAATTTCACCTCTGTTGAAATAGAAGGAAATGGAGCTAAATTTATTTTTCATGGTCAAGAAGCTCCTTTTCAGTTTGAAAAATGTAAAAATGTCTCTGTAAAAAACATCACGATAGATTGGGACGTGCCATTTTCTTTTCAAGGAGATGTTTTGAAAGTCAATAAACAAGAAAATTGGATTGATATCAAACCTTATACAAAAGGGTTTTCTTGGAAGTTAGCGAAAGGGAGAATTATGTTTCCAAATATTGATGGTTTTCATTTTGATGAATTAGGGAGTACTTTAGAATTTGATAAGAAAAGCAAAGCAGTAGGACATGGGGCTTGGGATTTTGGGAGCAGACCTCGTTGGGTAGAAAAAAGACCCAATGGAGTATTAAGAATTCATGAAGAAAGAAAACAATATCCAAAAGTTGGAACTATTTTACATTCTAAAGGAGGACATGGTCAAAATAGATATGCGCCAGCCTTTCAAGTAACAACTTCTTCAAATATATTATTTGATCAAATTACCATCCATCATGCTTTGGGAATGGGGTTTTTATTTGAGAGAACTGATGGGATTTCAATTTTAAATTCAAATATAGTACTTCCTGAAAATTCAGATAGAGTCGTTTCTACCATAGCGGATGCAACGCATTTTGCAAATTGTAAAGGGGCTATTTTAATAGAAAACTGTCGTTTTGAAAATATGTTAGATGATGGTACTAATGTACATGGAACCTATGTTAGCGTAGATAAAATAATCAATTCAAAAACTGTAAGAGTAAAATTGCAGCATTTTGAACAAATGGGATTTGAATTTACCGAAGCTAATGATGAGGTTTGGTTTATTCAAAATCCAGACCCTTCGCGTGGACCTTTAAATACAGTTGCAAAAGTTACTTATGTGAATGATAGGTATTCTGATATAACTTTTAAAAATGCGATTCCGAATAATTTGGCAGTTGGTGATATCCTTGAAAATAAAACGTGGAATCCAGAATTTACTATGAGGGGGTGTACAATAAGAAATCATAGAGCTAGAAATATTATTTTTAAAACCCCCTTAAAAGTTGTGATAGAAGATAATGATTTATCATCAATGATGTCTTCAATTCTATTAAGAGGGGAATCTTATTTCTGGTATGAATCTGGAGCAGTGGGTGATGTATTGATTCAGAATAACAGATTTAAATATTGCGCCTATAGTGGATCTGAGCATGCAGTATTAAGAGTTACCCCTAGGTTAGGTGCATCTTTTGATCAAAGTATAACCTATGATAAAAACATTAGGTTTGTAAACAATACCATTGAAAACTTTGATAAGAGAGTAGTTTGGGCAGACAGAGCAGAAGGATTGTTGATTGAAGGAAATACAATAACTAAAACAAATGATGCTGAGTCTTTATATCCAAATGCTCCTGTGTTTGAATTTGAAAATTGTAAGGATGTCAAGTTGTATAAAAACAAGTACATCGGTAAAGTTAAAAACACGATAATGGTAAAAACAGATGCTGTGTCCGAAGAAAATATTGTTGTAAAAAGAAACAAAGGTTTTAAATAGAATTGCAAATAAATAAGATTAGTAAGTTAATTAGTTTGTTAGATTAGAAGAAGGCCTCACCATTATGGTGAGGTTTTTTGTTTCCAGTAGACTGAGAACTACATTTTGTGTATAAATGGTAGTAAATTCAGGCTTTATGGTTTAGTATTCTTTTTTTACTGCGAAGGACATGTCTTTTTTATATGGGGATTATATTTAGAATATTCAATCCTACCCCATATGATTAAAACTAAAAAACATCAATTGAATCACTTTTTTTCAGAAAGTAGTTTTTCTAAAATCAGTTTAAACAAAATAGGAGCCACTTAGCTCTTCAATTGTTTATAAGATTATAAGTACCAACCAACAAACTTAAAAACCAAATAATGATTAAACTAATTAAACCAAGT
>NZ_JAQWGB010000041.1 GCF_029238425.1 Flavicella sp. | reverse complement strand
AGGAGCAACCATTGGAATAAGAATGAAAATTACAGTCACAAATGACATAATTCTTGCCATGTAGTTTCCTGAATATTTATCTCTAATGATGGATACGCTTATCGTTCTTGGTGCGGAAAGTCCAATGCCTTGTAGAACCCTTCCGATTAACATAGTGCTTAAATCTTGAGCAAACAGGCAAATGAAACTTGCGATTATAAATAATGTAAAACCATAATAAACAATCGGTTTTCTCCCTAAACTATCTGACAAGGTCCCGAAAATAAGTTGACCGATTCCTAGCCCTAAAAAAATCATAGTAATGAGTAACTGCAAATCTGTGTTGCTAGGATTTCCAATAGAACTTCCTATCTGTGATAACCCTGGAAGGATGGAATCTATAGACATGGCTACATTGGCCATCAGTAATGCCATTAAGGCGATGAACTCTAATTCAGAAGATTTTTTACTCGCCATAGAACTGTTTTAGTAGGTCGGCACAGATTCAAAATTAGGTTTTCAGAATCGTTTGGCAAAGTTACATCTCAATAAATGGATAAACGTTAATTTTTTTTGAAATGTTTTAGAATATCGTAAAAGATAGCTATAAAGTTTTGTAACAAAAAAAGAGAAACCAAAGGTTTCTCTTTTCAACTAAACTAATCATATGAATTCAATTACTTTTTCCAGTAAGAGTTCATTGCTTTCATTTTTTCAGGACCAACAATTTTTTTAATTTGTTGAGTCGTTTTGTTCTTTAGTTTTTTAATTTGTTCTTTTTCCTTGTCTTTAGGTAGATTTTGCGCTTTTACTGCTTTGATTTCTTTGCTTTTTGCTTTGTTCAGTTTTGTAGCTTCAGCCATTTCTTGCTCCGTGAAATTTGCATGTTCCATGGCTCCTTTAAAGGTTTTTTTCTCTTGAGAGAATCCGCTTACTGCAACGAATAAGAATAAGGCAAAGAATAATTGTGTTACTTTTTTCATTATAAAATGTTTATTGGTTATTATTGTTAGGCAATATTACATTTTAATAGTGCCAAGTTCTTGTTCAAATAGCTCAGTAACTAGAACAAATGTTCAAGTTCAATAAATGTGAGTAAAATAATGGGGTATAATCATAAAAAAAAGCCGCTTTGAAAACACAAAACGACTTTTGTTGGGACTTAATATTCCTATTTAATAATTAATTTGTGTACTAATTTTTGAGTCCCAGTTTGAATCTCCACAAAGTACATTCCATTTTTAAGGTTGTTTGTTGAAATAGTAGAAGTGCTATTATTGTGAATTCCCTTATAGACTTTTGATCCATTGATGTTGAAAATTGTAATAGTGGCACGAGTTTCTTCAGGCAATGCTATGTGAATGTTTCCGGAAGAAGAAGGGTTCGGATAAATTCTAATAGATTTTGAGATATCGGAAGCATTACTTTCTTTTTTGAAATTTTCTTTTGAAGCGCTTCCTGAGATATACTCGAATTTCCATTGTGTCCAATTACCAGAATAACTTATAGGTCTTTGAATTACAATAGCGTTGTCAGCATCTGTTTCGGGTCTAAAATACATTCCGGTTTCTCTATTTTGTAAATAAAAATATCCATCCGTGGTAGTTACCTTTTTCCATTGTGTATAGGTTCCGGTATAATTCGTTGGTCTTTGACTTAAGTCATCACCATCCAAATCTCCATCAGGTCTAAAGTACATTCCTGTTTCAATGTTTTGTAAATAGAAATAATTATTGTCCGTATCGATGGTTTTCCATCTTGTAAAATCTCCAGACCAGGAAGAAGGAACTTGTATTAAGGTAGCCCCATCAGTATCATTTGAAGGTCTTATTTTTTTAGAAGTTTGTCTGTTAAGAATATAAAAGTGCTCATCACCTGTGGAAGGTGGAGTGCTTGAAGGGTACCATTGCCCTCTATACCAACCACTTCCTAGTTCTGATAACCAGAAAACATTTTCATCATCTGGGTCTGTTTTTATATCGGTAATTCTATCATGGTTCGCTAAGTTTTTGCTCACTTTGATCCAAGTAGTTCCTCCATTTCTTGAGATATATGCTCCACCGTTGAGAAAATCTTTATGTCTCCCAACAGTAGCAACAATAATATTATTGTTCTTTTTTGAGACTTCTACTTGCCATACTTGAGGCATTTCAAATATTTTTACCCAGGTTGCTGCCTTGTCTGTACTTTTCCATATTCCTCCTTGTGCTGCAGTACCACTAAAACTTCCGCAAGCAATATAAATATCGTTGTTGTTAGGATTTATGAATATATTATTAATTGAAGTTACATCAGCTGGTAAAGTGTTTATTTTGTTCCAGGTAGAAGCGCTATCGTAAGATCTGTATAAACCACCCTTTACTCCGTTTCTACCACTATTTAATGCAGCATATACAGTGTTGTTGTTTGATGGGAATAAGGCCATTCTATTAATACTGCAACCCGAAGGGAGTCCACTATTGGATAAATTCCAAGTGGATCCTCCGTTGGTACTTTTGTATACTCCAAATTTACCATGATCTAATTTATTGAATCCACCTACCTCAGAAACAGGATTGCTAGTAAGACAAACAATTATTTTGTTTGGAGCATTTTTATCAACCAATAAAGAATTCCAATGCATCACATCAGCAGAAAGGTTTGTATTTGGGTAATCAATCACCTCTCCAATGTTATTCCAAGTTGCGCCTCCGTCCGTTGATTTTCTAAAATCATCTCTATGGTTTTGACGATTTTGTACCGTGTAAATAATATCAGGATTTGTTGGGTGTACAGCTACAGCACCTGTAGAATGAGCTCCCCCAGGGTTTACTTGACCTTCTATTTGTGTAATTGCAATGGGTCTTTGGTTTGAGCCTGAATTGGCAGATTTCCATAATCCATGTTCACCACTGCAAAATAATTTTCTGCCGGGGATTCCTGTTTCAACTAACATCATACGACCTGGCAGGTTGCTACCACCTTTACCGGTCCAAATTTTACTACCAGGACTAGATTCTATGTCATCTATTTGGGTCCAATTGGCACCTTGGTCTGTTGATTTTAAAATCTGTTGGTCAAGGCTAATAAATAAATCGCCATTTGAATTGATGGAAAGAAACCTGCATCCCCAAAGTTCTTCTCTTATCTCCATTTCATGCTGAAGATGCGCAAATTTAGTGTTGATAGATATTTTTGGAGTATTTCTAACATTGTTCCAATAATTTTTGTCAGTTTCATTACTCCAATATGATCCTGTTCTAGTGGCCGGAAACCAGTTTTTTCCACCATTTATGGTTTTCCATACATCCCCTGGTCCGAAAGAATAATCATGTTTTACGTTATGAGAAATATAGATTTCTTGTGGGTTGTTAGGGTTGATGACAATTCTATTATACGTAGGTAATATGCTTGTAGGGTAGGTATTTCCTATAGTTGATTTGTCGACTCCTAGCCAGTGAGCCACTGTTTTTTTGTAAAAGTTTTTTGTTGTGTAGCTATTGATTTGGGTTAAATCAATGGCTAAATCACCAGTAATTGAAGTCCAACTATCTCCTGCATTGGTACTTCTGTAAATTCCTCCTGTAGAGGCATACGAATTGCCAGATTTGTAATATTTAGTTTGTTCAATTAAATAATATATTAGGGTATTATTGGATGCATCATAATAATAGGCCATATCTTTGGGCGCATTATTAGGCAAACCGGTATTGCTAGAATTCCATGTTTTTCCACCATCGATACTTTTGTAGACACCTGTATTAGCTGCCATTAAAATTTTATTTGAATTTTTTGGGTTTACAAGTATTTTGCAGACGCTTAAAGTATTGGGCAAACCTGCTGTGATTTTTTCCCAAGAAACTCCTTTGTTTGTTGATCTGTAAATATGTCCAGTATCGGCTGTTGATCTTTGAACCCCAATTTTATTGGCTTCGGTTCTGTGATTTCTTTTGACATCCCAAAAAGTTCCGGCACCGATAAACCAATTATTATCGTTGGATGGATCTACAGAGATTTCATTGTGTGCTTTCCCTAGTGAGAAACTTTGTTTTTGCCATGATTTACCTTTGTCTGTTGTTTTGAACAATCCTCCTAATTCATCTGTTGCGAAACCTAGATTAGGGTTTTGTCGAGAAAATTCAATATCATAAGTTCTACTCATGTCTTTTGGGTTTCCATCGTAATCTAGGATAGTTTGCCAAGAATTACCGCCATCAAAAGAACCATAGGCATTGAACATATCAGGAGCCATATGAATGGTTGATGGATCTGTTGGATGACACCAAAAAAATTCGGTGTATCCTGAAGTTCCAGGACCGAATTGTGTCCATACTAATTTGTCTGATGAAGTAACTTTTTCTGTTTGTAGTTTTTGAAAATAGGGAACATCTAATTGAGCAAATGTACTAGTACATGCAAAAAAGAGGAACCAAAATTTAAGTTGTTTGGTTTTTAACATTTGGTTTGGTTTAGTTAATGAAAGTCACAATTTAGGTAATATGTGAAGCTTTATTAGGTGTGTGATTCCAAAAAAAATGCTTTGTTATACAAATAGTATTTTTGTCTAGTTTTTGTGATAGATCAATAAATTAAAGGTACTACGCATTGTTAAAGGGAGGATAAATTCTTTGAATGAAATTTTAGAGAGTCTTATAAAAAGCAGAAAAAAACATTTGTTCTAGTATCTGTTTTTAGAGAATTATGGAAGGAAGCATCTATAACTACCATAAACCCTAGGTTTTAACTAATGTTAATGAATTTGTGTTTATCCTTAAAAAGGGTGAATCAATCTAATTATGGTTTGAGAGTATAAAAAATCACTCGATTTTGGTCTGTTTTTACCAAATAAACAAGTGATTTTTTTGTGAGTTGAACAAGCTTTGATTTACATTTGAGTGTTAAAAAGTTCAGGATGTTGGGATGGAATACTTTCTTTTGTATCTCCTATGATTTCTCTAATGTCAATTTCAATTCCTCTAGAAATTGTTGTGATAGGAACGTCATTGCTCATTCCTTCAAAAGGGTTTTCAGAAACATCACCAACACGTTCCATCAACATAAAGACCCATGAAATAATAATGTTAAAAGGAATGGTAAGCCACACAAAATGATTTGCGATAAAATTATAAATGGTGTTAGTACTGCCTGCTTTCAACAATTCTTCACCAATGAGATCAAATTCATTCATCAAACCGAAAGGAAGAAGTATCACAAATATCCAAACGAAAAAATTATTAAGTGTTGCAAATTGCCTAGGGTATGGGAAGTTTTTAATTCTTTCAGCTTTTCCTTGAAGCCCAAAGAATTCTTCAATTAAATTTTTAAATTCAATATGTCTAAAATCATCTATCAATCCAGCTAACTTTAATTCTTTAAAACTTTTAGATTGTAGTTTTAAACAGGCAGCTTGTTTGTTCGTCATGCTCAGCACGTCTTTCATTTCAACATCCGATAAATATTCTTGTAATTCTTCTTCCAAAGAAAACTCATATTCTCTCACTTTTATGCCCGACATATGTTCTTTGTCTGAGCTGTTTGTATGTGTAGTTTCCCAACCTTTTTTTGCTCGTAAAGCGTGTCTTAAGGCAGTCATCCAGGCAATATGTCTTAATACAATAGTTTTTTTAATGTTAAAGAATTCTTCTTCAGATTTAGGCTCTTTTGTAAATTCATTTGTGATAAAATCATTTAGCATAGTGGCCAAAAGCCGAGAGCTATTTACGATCCCACCATAAATTTTTCTTGCTTCCCATAATCTACCATAGGAGGCATTGTTTTTAAACCCACTAATAAAGGCTAAGGCCGTACCAATCAAACCGATCGGGAGCCAAGGTAAATGGAGCCAATTCCAATCAAGGATATCGTACAGAATTACAGGGACTAAAGAAATTGGAATAAAATAATAAATATATCTTCTAGTCCATTTTAATACCGTGGATAACGGGTAAATCTTTTTCGTAAACATGGAAATTAAATTTTATAAAGGAAAGATACTAATTATTAGGAAAGAAATATTTAAAGTCATTTATAAAACCCTTGATTCATTTTGGGCTTTTTGATCCAAGTATTTTCCGATCCCCATACCTGCAACCATTCCGATAAGCATACCAAAGGTAATTCTATTTGATATTTCTAGATGGGACAATACAGACGTACCCAATGCAACCCCAAAGCTTAAACCTAAAGCAGTTCCTAATTCCGTGTAATAGTTTTTTGTGACCAAAGAGAAATTTGATTTTAAAAACGACTGAAATTTTTGAAGTTGTGATCTATAAAATTTAGGACTTTTATCAGTTTCTAGTAATGCCAATTGTTTTTCGATGGTTGCAATTTCATCTTCTGAAAACTCTCTTTTTTTTAATGCAGTTATGAGGTAGCTGAATTTCTTTAAAGTTCTTAAATAAGATTTTTTTTCTGTTTCTAAAATGAGTTTCTCTAATACTATTGTTGCTTGTTCAAGTGTCATAATATTTTTATTTGATGGTATTTATGGTTTCTATTTCTTCTAAAAGGGTTTTAAGTTTTTTCAATACCCTTCCATAAACGATATTCAGATCCCATTTATAAATTGTGCCTCCAAAGTAGTATAGAAGGAAAAATATGGCCAAAAAAGGTAGAAATAAAATTATTGGGACTCCATAATATATAGGAGCATTAGGAATAAGGTAGGATAATTCTTCCACAAGGCGTTGTCCAAGATAAACACCTTCGGCATCATGGAACCAGAAACCAAGTACGATGGACAAAAAAATCATTGGATACATATACCTAGCAAATTTTTTATTTAAATTTATTTGATGACTCATCCAGGAATTAAATTTATTTAAATATTCATAACAACTGGCTCCTTTGTCCAATTTGTATAGGTTTTCTAGAAGTTTTTTATTGATGAATACTAGCGCCATCAAGATTATAGAGAACATGATACCTGTAATTAATAAATCTAAAAAATACGTAACAATTAAAAAGCCCAGTGAGAAAAATACAATTGAAATTAAATTGATTTTAAACATTCTCTTGAATTTATCTATGATATGAATTGATTTCTGGTTGTACAAATTATTTACCTTCGGAGCTACTAGTGAGTCCTCTTTTAGGAATCCATTTTTCCATATTGTTTCAATCGATTTTTCCATCTAATATTTTTTTTAATTTCGTCTTGATTCGTTTCACTCGAACTCCGATATTATTGGCTGATGTACCAATAATTTTCGCAATTTCTTGATAAGGAGTTTCCTCTAAATAGAGCATGATAATGGCTCTGTCTATTTCTGAAAGTTTTTTAATGGCATCATATAATATATTTAAATTTTCATCTGGAAATGCTGAGCTTTCTGAAATTTGTTCCTGAATATTGGTGTCTGAAACAAAATGATTTCGGTTGTTTTTTTTCTTCTTGAGTAATGTCATGCAAACATTTAAAGTGATTTTATAGATCCAAGTGCTCCATGATGATTTGTCTTTGAAATTATTTCTACTCCGCCATATTTGTAAACAAACTTCTTGATAATAGTCTTCATAATCCTCTTGACTATCTGTATAGGCACGACAAATTTTTATAATAATTCCTGAGAATGGTGCTATTGATGTTTGATAAAAATCGTTGCTCAAAATTGCTTTTATTAGGTTAGTGTCCCAGTTCTTAAATTATTACATCAATTTAAATTTATTTTTTGAGATTCATGATTTTATACTTTTTTTTTGGTGAATATTAGTCTGGAGATGTAAAAAAGAATGTAATAAACCATCAGTTTAATTAGTGAAAATATCACTAAAAGGATTGAAATACTTAAGATTAAGTTTTTATCAAGTTTTTTAGAAGAGCTCTAGAACATATGTTCTGATTGGAAAATCATACCGCTTAGAAAACGCATTTCGCTTGCTTTATATTTGATTAAAATTATTATTTATGAAGACATCAAAATTTTGTTTGTCCTTGGCGATGGTATTTAGTTTATCAAATATTGCTTGCGCTAAAAATGAAGAAACCGATAACTTATCAAATGACAAAATAAAACCAACGATTGAATGTGTTGATGATATTGAAGTGGAAGTTTCTGAAGGAGTAAATTCGATAATTGTTAATTATGCCGCCCCTAAAGGTTATGACGATAAAGCAGGAGCTGTTACAAGTCAAACAGCAGGATTGAGTTCAGGGTCTCATTTTTCTATAGGTTCAACCTTAAATGAGTATACTGTGGTTGATAAAGCAGGGAATTCTTCTACTTGTAGTTTTGAGGTAATTGTTTCTTTAAAAAAGGAAGGGCCTTATGCCGTTCAAAATGGGGTAGAGGCTCCTGTTGGAAAGAAATGGGTGAAGGTTGAAAACCTTTCAGATGAGTTTAATGCAACTCAATTTGATGATAATAAATGGCACCGTGATCCAGCGACGGATGGTTTTAGTTGGTATGGGAGACAGCCAGCCTTGTTTGAATCTAAAAATGTATCTGTCAGTGATGGGAATTTAAATGTTACTACCCTAAAATATGATAGCCCTAAAAATTTTAGAGGAATCAACTGGACACATGGAGGTGCAATTATTAGATCTAAGGTAAAAGCCGAGCCAGGTAGATATTATGAATGTAGAATGCAGGCGAATAAAACAATCATGTCTTCTACTTTTTGGATAGCGATGAAACAAAATTGTAATAATGGTCCTATTAGGAAATTGGAATTAGATATTCAAGAGTGTGTTGGACGTGTGCATGCTGGGACTCATTCGTGGGCAAAAAAATGGGATAATATTTATCATTCTAATGCTATTCGTCATAAAAGATCTTGCGATATTAATGAAGAAACTAGAAAGTCAGGTGTGAAAAATTTGACAGAGAAAAATAATTCTCGTTTTTTTGTTTATGGTTGTTGGTGGAAGTCACCTACAGAGTTATTGTTTTATCTAGATGGAGAATACGTGTATACAGTGGTTCCAACAACAGATTTTGATATAGCAGGATACATTACTATGGCTATTGAAACTTATGATTGGAATCCTGTAGATGAGACTGGTAGTATTTTTGAAACAGCTTCATGGGATGATAGAACCACCAAATACGATTGGGTTAGAACCTGGGTTTTAGAAGATGAATAGTAGTATATTTTAAAAATAAAAGCACCTTTGTTCTTTGAATTCAGGTGCTTTTTTTAGTAAGTAACGTTATATTTTAATTGAACAAAATCATTATCAAATACAATTACTGATGGATTTGTTAATTTGATATTCTTATTTGTTTTTCCAAATAAAGGTTTTCCTTCTCCTAGTAAAACAGGGGCTCTAGTTATTGTAATTTCTTCAATAAGACCATGATTGATGAAGTTTTGAATGGTGGTACCACCATCAATATAGGCGTGTTTATGACCTTTAGCTTCTAAGTTTTGTAATAGTTTTGATAGTTCACCAGAATAAAATTCTATTTTACCATTCAAATTTTCAGGTGCCTGGGAAATAGTATTGCTAAGAATAATGATTTTAATGTCTCCATAAGGCCATTGCTCTGCTGTTAAGTTCATGCTAGAAATTATTTCCATAGATTTTCTTCCCATGATAATGCAGTCTATAGAAGCTAAATAATTCGAAAAACCCATATCTGCGTTTTCTGGTTTCAAATTCTTGCCATTCCCAGCGGTATGAAGCCAATCAAGACTATCTTCATGGGTAGCAATAAAACCATCTAAGCTGGTGGCGATGTACACAGAACATTTCATAGATTACTGATTTATTTTTTTATAAACTTCGATATTTTGATATAAAGTATCGTTAGCTGTATATGTATTGATTTGTTTATAAATATTCTTTTTTAATTCAATGGGAATGATATACGTATTGTTATCACTCTTCATAGAGTTTGACATGGATGTCAGTTTCTCTGTTATAGTATCGTTAGAAAAGCTATAGGTTCCAAACCCATGCCATTCATCAGTTTTACTTGTAGGACTTACATTCCAAATAACAAAGCCATCTAAATAAATTTTGTGTTGTGTTTTTTTTGTGTCGATAATTAAAGTATCACCATTTGCCGTATGATAAAAATGTGTGAGTTCCCAAACACCTTCCATTGGATCCAGTTTTTTGTTTTGTTTAGATTCGCAGGATTCAAAAGTGAAAATAAAAATGGATAATAGAAAAAGAATTAGAACGGAAATTCTTTTGAAAAAAAGGTGTAGATATTTCATAACATAGCAAATTTGATATGTTAAGTTAGTTAAATAAAAAGTAATTATACTATCAATCCGCTATTTCATTTAAATAAAAAAGCTATCCACATGAAGTAGATAGCTTTATTACTATTTATTTGCTTTTACTAACCTTTGATAAATTTCATGGTTTTAGAATCTATTCCCGTCAGATAAAGAATGTACATACCATCGGCAATATTAGATAGGTCGATGGTTTTGTTACCACTCTTTTCATCAATACTGTCTTGAAGTAAAACTTGTCCATTTGAATTTAGAATTTGTAAAGAAGAAAAATGATCATTTTCATTGAATGAAATGGTGATTTTATCTTTGGCAGGGATAGGATACATCGTTGTTGCTTCAGTTTCTAAATCACTATTCGTTTGTTTCCCAAATTTAGCACTAGTGGTTCCCCAATTAAAAGTTTCCCAACCTTGTACATTTGGACCAACTGCTGCTAAGGGAGCATCTGTTAGATGTAATTGTGCCTGAACATATTTTCCATTTGCATTTGCTTTTAATGCAACTTTTCCCGTTCCTTGGCTTTCCCAAGAGAATTTCTCCCAACTTCCAATAAAGGTTTGATAGGCTCTAATTGGACTTCCGGTCACATCTATTCTGGCACTTACATAGGTGTTGGTAGAACTAGCTTTCAAAGCAATTAAGCCATTACCAGCATTTTCAACAGTGAATTTTTCCCATGCACCAACGCTATTTCTATCGGCTTCTAAAGGATTATTTGTAACCGATTTTTCGGCGCAAACATATTTTCCAGATCCGTTGTTGGCTTTCAACCAAATAGTTTGACCAATTGGAGCATTGGTAGCAGTAGCAACAGGTTTGTATGTACGTACCCAATCCACATACATTTTGTTTTTAGAATTGTTGGCAAGATCCGCATCTGATGCTATAATACCTGCATTTGACCTCCATTCATGATCCTCGGTATCCAATATCATAAATAATTCTTCACTCATATTATATTGAGATTTGTCAAGAATAGCGCCTGTATAATCTTTGTCTTTCATCACCGCATTTTGCCATGAACCAGAAGTAGATTCTACACCATCGATAAAGAACCTCACGTCTGTTGGACTTTTCCAATAAACACCATAGGTATGCCATGTATCACTCCATTTTCCGTTGTTAGGGGCATGAATGTGGTTTTGAGCATTGAAATCACTGATAATGGAATTGTCGTTTGGATCTCTGTAGAATACATGAAAGTTAGTGGACATGTTTTTAGCGAACCATTCTGAACTCGCACCACCGTATACTTCTAAAACATCGATTTCTTTTTTAGCATCTTCACTTAAAAACCAGAAATTTGAGGATAATTCTAGTTTGTTTACCAATATCCTGGCTTCCATGTAAACAGGATATTTTACCTTGGTTTTAGAGGTGATGATTCCTGTATTTACTTTGTTTGTTCCTGCTTTTCTTGAAGATCTCAAAATTAGGTTTCCATCTGCTACATAAGAATGATTACTCGCCCATTCGGTAAGTCCAGGCCCAAGCCATCCATTAAAATAACTGTCTTTCCATTTATTTGTAAAGGCCGCTGTTTTTCCGGTGTAATTAAATTGATCTGAATGAGATTCTAGTAGTTGCCAAGTTTGTCCGGTACCTGCAGATACAGGAATAGGGGTGTTGGACCAATCTTGAGCCATTAGGCTTCCGTACCCAAGTAGTAATAAGCTACCTAGGGTCTTTAGTTTGTTTTTCATGTTTGTTAAGTTTAGTTGGGAGTAAACTTATGAAATACAGTTTGTTGTAGAGCGTTTTAACTACTTGATATTAAATAGACATTGACTTTATTTTACCTTAACTTGTAAAATGTTAATTAGAATTGCTAGGAATTAGCTTGGATAAAAATTGAGTTAAGTATTGTTTAGTCAGTATGTTTTACCCAAGCCAATTCTTGAATAGGGAATCCTAGACTATCTGCAATTTTGAGGTATTTCTCCTTTATACCTATAGGAATGGTTGTTTTTCGAGATAGTATCCAAAGATATTTTGTAGAACTTCCAGAAACTAAGGCTTGGGAGTAGTTGTTGTCTATTGATAAAACATTGTAACCACTATAAAATGGACCAAAAAACGAAACTTTTAGCTTTGCAATTGTATCCGAGTCAATAAATTTTGCTTTACCGATGGCTTGTTTCCATTTTTTCCGTTTTACATCAAATCCATTATTATCTACCTTAATGGTTCCGTTGGAATTCATACTATATTCAGCGGTAGTGTTGTTGAGGTTTTTTTCAAATTTAAAATCAAGTCGAGCAATTTCAAACCATTTACCTAAATATTTTTCTTTAGAAAATGGAGAAGCGGCATCAAATCCTTTAGGAATAGTGGCACAGGATAATAATATTCCTAAAGCAAATGAATAAATAAATTGTTTGAGTTTCATTTTTTATTCGTGTAAGGCTGTTTGGTAAATGTAAAAAATCGGCTTGTTTATCTTACAAGCCGTTTTTTATTATGGTTCTATTTTTTCAACTAATAATAGGATAGGGCCTCCTTCAATAGGATAGCCTTCAACAATTTTTCCTGATATGGTAACTTTTTCGTTCAAAAATTCTTGTAAATCAATCTTTTCACTTTTTATAACGTACTTATCAATGCGATGTGTACCGTATTGAAAAGTGGTCATGCCTAATGCTTCAATAGATCCAGTTACTTTTATAAGATCTGTATTTTCTGAGTTTTGGGAACAACGGCTTGATACCAATCCAATGATAAGAAGAATGAAAAATATTTTTAGATACTTCATTTATTTCGTTTTATTCACTTGCTGCCTTAAAAGGATTCCATTCTGGTACAACTTCCATGATATTATGGTCTTTGGCATAAGAAAGATACAAGTTTTTCATAGAGTTAAATTTTTCTGGCATGCTGTTTTCCAACGGTTTCATTTCAGACGGATCTGAAACAACATCATATAAATGCCAATTCCCGTCTCCAAACATACCTTCTCTTACTTTTATAACTTTATAATTTCTTTGCATAAGGTATCCATTTCCGAATAATTCAAAGGCATACCATTGTTTTTCGTTTCTAATATGATCTTTTTTACCTTCTAAAAATGGACGTGTACTGATACCAGAAGGAGCGACAATATCTCTGTCTTTATATTTGTTTTGTGGGTGTTTGACTCCTGCGTAATCTAATATAGTCATAGGTAAATCCTTTACAGAAACTACCGCATTAGAAATTTCTCCTGCCTTTTCATAGGTATTAGAAAAAGCCCCTGGCGGAACAATCATCATAGGTACTCGGATTCCTCCTTCACCAATAAACCATTTCCACCATTGTAAACCTCCTGTAGCAGCATTGGCCCATGATACACCAATTGTGTGTTCTGAGTTTGCGGTTCCAATGGCCTCAAAACTTTGGTCAAATTGCGTTTCAATCCATTTCGCCATTTCTGGATTACCGGTTTTTGGATGTGTTGCCTCGAATCCTTCTGGTCCATTATCCGTAAGGTAGATGACAAGAGTGTTGTCTAATTGACCAGATTCTTTTAAATAATCTAAAATCTGTCCAGTCCTATCATCTTGATCTTCTATCATAGCAGCATAGGTTGCCATCACTTTGGCCTGAATTTCCTTCTCTTTTTGAGTAAGGCATTCCCATTTATGGGTAATGTCGTTAAATAGAGGTTCTGTCGCTGTTTGGGTAATCAGTCCTTTCTTTTTCAAACTTTCGTAGCGTTCTTTTTTAAGGCCAGCAAATCCTAATTCTAGATATTTTTTATAGTGCTTATCGATTTTTTCGGCTGGAGCTTGAATAGGAAAATGAGCTGTGGTAAATGCCATATATGCAAACCATGGTTTTTTTTCTGATTCTCCTTCCTTTAAAAATTGTAACATTTGATTTGTGTAAAGTTCTCCAGAGTAAACTCCATTTGGTCTTTCAAAATGTTCGCCATTTAGTGTGAAATGTTCTTCTCGTTTGACATTTAATCCATTTGGATCACTAAAATCTGGAGTCATTGCCCAGTTATTCCAGTGATTAGAACCACCAGATAGTATCCCAAATTCTTTTGTAAATCCCCATTCCAAAGGACCATAACCTCCTGCAGCTTCTCCTCCTAAATGCCATTTTCCGGATTTATAAACTTCGTATCCGGCATCTCTCAACAGTTCTGAAATGGCAACAGCATTTTTGGTTAAATATCCCTCGTAACCTGATACTCCTTTTGTTGGAGGGTAAAAGGAATAATCAAAAGACCCTAATCCTATTTCAATATTGTTACAACCTGTCATTAACATAGATCTTGTGACGCTACATACTGGAGAAGCATGAAAATTTGTAAAGCGTACTCCGGCATCAGCCAGTCTGTTCATATGCGGTGTTTTTATTTCTGATCCAAATGCATTCAAATCTCCAAAACCAATATCGTCACCAACAAGTAGTAAAATATTTGGTTTTTTAGGGGATTCTGATGTTGGTTTATTATCGCAACTCATAATTATGGTAGCGAAAGCTAAAAGTAAGATGGTTTTTTTTATGTTTTTTTTTATTTAAGTTAAAGTTTTTTTTGGAATCAATAAAAAATTATTCTTTTCTGAGCCAGTATTGGGTTCGTCCAAGTAAAGAAAAACCAATAAATCCACGTACTTTAAGCTTATTGTTTTCAACTAATTTCAAGTAACATTTGTAAATATCACCAGACTCGGGGTCAAGAATTGTTCCTCCATCAAATTCATCTTTGTTTTCTTTGAGGTTTTCAATGATGACCAAGCCTATTATTGGATGATTTTTTTTATCACCTTCGCATTTTTCACAAACAGCATCCTCATCGCGTACAAAGTTTTTTACAATTTTAGCAAAATAGGCATCTTCTTGTTTGTAAATTTCGATGATTGCCTTTTTTTCATTTGTCTTATCATCATAAGTTTCCCATTGCCCAAGGATACTTTGTGCTTGTGATTGAGAAACGATAGCAAATAGAATTGCGAGGAAATAGATTCTTTTCATATAAATAAGTTTTTCACTAATTTATAGAAAAAAAATAAAACTTAAACCAAAGATGATAAATCCTTTCCTTTTAATTCTTTGAAGTTATAAAGATTTTTATCCAATAGGTGAGAAGGGAACACATTTGACAATGCATTCATCATGATAGAGCTTCTATCTGGGAACTCTGTCTCCCAATCTGCAATCATCTGTTTTACTTTTTTTCTTTGAAGGTTTTCTTGAGATCCACAAAGATTACAAGGGATTATAGGGAAATCCATTTGATTAGAATATTGCTGGATATCACTTTCTTTACATAACGATAATGGGCGTAATATTTCCAGATCTTTTGCATCATTTAAAAATTTAGGTGGCATAGTTTCAAGTTTCCCTGAAAAGAAAAAATTCAGTAAAAATGTTTCTAAAATGTCGTCTCTATGATGTCCTAAAGCAATTTTGTTACAACCTAAATTTTTGGCTGCTTCATAAAGAGTACCTCTTCTTAGTCTAGAACATAAACTGCATGTTGTTTTACCTTCAGGAGTTTTGTCCATGACTACTTTATAGGTGTTTTTCTCTATGATTTTATATGGAACTTCTAGTTTTGAAAGATAGGTGGGCAGAACTTCTTCAGGAAATCCTGGCTGTTTCTGGTCTAAGTTTACAGCAATCAGTTCAAATTGAATAGGGGCAACTTTTTGAAAGTGCAGCAACATATGCAAAAGGGTATAACTATCCTTACCACCGGAAAGACAAATCATAATATTATCTCCCTCTTGAATCATAGAGTATTGCTCTATGGCTTCTCCAACTGCTCTATGTAGTTTTTTTAAAACCGACTTTTTGTTTTCCATGTCGGCAAAAATACTGCTTACAAATAAATAAAACTAATCCGAAAATTAATTATTAAATACCCCCTACTTAATAGTTATTCGGATTAGTTTTAAAATCTAACTTAACCTTAATTTATGTAATTTTATAAATGAAACTAATTCGCGTTTAAACAATATTTTTTCCCCCGATCCATATTGTGCGAACTAGTTTCAATATTTATTGTATGTTTTTCGCGCACCTACTAATACTATTTCCATAATGACGGTAACCCTCGCACTCATCGACTTTTGGAGCTTTTCCTTCTTGGAAGAGTAATATTACGTCAGAACCACCGAATTTGAAATACCCAAATTCTTCTCCTTTTTCAATCACGGTATCGGGTGTGGCTAACATATGAACTGATGATATTTGAGACATCCCTACAGGAATTACGGCAACAAGACCTACATCCCCTTGTGGAGAATTTCTAGTGTCTAAAATTAAAATTCCCCTAGATTGAGAAAATTGATACCCGTTCGCAGCATTATCTGGAGTATTAAATTGACCATCTTCTTGAATATTTACGTCTAACGATGTCAATCCGTATACTGGGTAGCTTTCTTTTACCAAACCACAGACAGGAGAATGAAATCTATGATAAGAATATGGACCTAAAAAATAATGAACAAACGTACCGTTAGCAAAGGAGTTCTTGTATTTGCTGTCTTTTAATAGTTCAGGTATATTTCCGAAAGTATGTGTTTGTTTTATTGTTATTGGTTCAATATTAGAGTTTGCATCTATTGCATATTTCTTTTTAAAAGTAGAGTCGGCTGGACTGGTTATTACTCTATTGTCTTCAGGACTATCAACAGGTCTTAATCCAGGGTTTAATTCACGTGCAAAAAAGTCATTGAAGCAATTCCAATTACTATTGGGTCTACCATTTATCAATGAATCTTGAATTCTATATTGAGGTGAGTGTTTTATGTAGTTGGTTAAAATAGTATCGTTAAAAGATTCGTTGGTGTCTAGATAGGAACCCCAGTTTTCTGCAAAATGAACTAAAAATTCTGAAAACCAATTAATGTTTTCGGCTAATGTTCCAATTCCAGTCTGTTGATCAGTTAAAAAATAAAAATGAGATAATCTATCGTATACCTCTTGACTGTGGGCAGTACCTGGTTTTTTCCAAACTTTGGCATCACTCTCTTGTGGTACCCATTTTTGAAATGTTTCTAGGTATTTTAGATATGAAGATTTGTCCAAAGGCCATTCCAAGGCGTCAAATAAATCTTTGCTAAGATTTAAATCTGCTTTGAATTTCGCCATAATTAAGGATTCTTCAATGTAGTTCCAATTTTCTGCTGTTACATTTTTGGTCAGAAAATTAATTGCATCTTGAGAAGATTCAATTCTGGTAAGTAGTGAATTCATAGTTTGTTTAATTGGTAGTTGGTTAAATAAAACGTCGCAAAATCATTTTATCTTTAATTTATGAAAGTCTCATAAATTAATTTCCGTCAAAACACTATGAAAAAAAATATTTCTAAATGAAATGTGAAAGCTCTTGTGTTTAAATTTTTTCAAACAGAGTCAGTCAATAGTTTTATTTAGAAATATCCAAAATGTTAATAAGTCTTTTTTCATAGCATAGTAAAGATAAGGATTAAAAATATTAAAAAACAAATAAAAAGATAAAATAATATAACGCGTACCTTATACGTTTATTTATCACGTGACTGGTTGTTAGTGTTTTATATTGGGTTTTGGTAGTTTTGGTTAGTTGTTTTTTTATTTCGGTTACTACCGGTTTTTATGGATTGTACTTAATAGTTTTTATGGAGTGTATCGGTGATTTATGGCTGTTGAAAACTTAAGATTCAGTTGGCTTGATGTATAAAATATTTCAACCTAATGTTCCACTTCTACTAAATTAAGATGCTTCTTTAAGACTCCAGAAGGTGTTTCGTTGTTTTCATCAAATACACGAGTGTCTCCGAATAATATAAAACTATCCCTAGCCCTTGATACGGCAACATTTAACATATTAGGTTTGTTGTCGCGATCAAAAAATAAGGTTCCTTCATCTTCATGAGTATAGACGGAACTAAACAAAACAATATTTCTTTCTGCTCCTTGAAGGGCATGTACGGTACCTAATTTGATGTCATTTATCTTATAACCAGAATCGGATAAGGCTTTGGATAGCTCACTCTTTTGACTAGTGAAAGGAGTTATGATACCCAATACTTTTTCAACAGATTCAACATTGTATGCTTCTTTGATTGCTTCTTTGTTTTTGTTTAGCCAAGCAATAATCGACTTAACTTCGATAAGATTACATCTACTATTGTATTTTCTTTCGCTTACACCATCTATATGATAGGCCATCATGGAAGGAAAAATTTGATCTGGTTTGGCGCTACCTTTCATAGGTTTTAAAATTCCACCATAGGCCAATTCATTACAGAAACCTATAATTTCATCATTACATCGTCTGTGTTCTAAAAGAAGTAGTCCTTTCTCTTTTTCAGTTTCTTTAACCAATGGAGTTTCAAATTCACAGGCATTCTGTGCCATTTTCATGATACTTCCAGAGGAAGATAAAAAACCTAAATTTTCTAAATAATCATTTTCCTCCTTGCTCGATGTAATATTCTGATTACTCAAGTTACCTGCATCAATCCCTTGTGGTATCATCCAAATGGGTTCTATTTGTTTTAAATCTCCCACCACGATTGCTTTTTGCGCAAGTGAGAAAAGCGGAATACTTACTTCAGGGGTAACTTGTCCTGCTTCGTCAATGATCAATAGATCTAAAAAGTTGTAGAGTGGTAAGTATTCAAAAATAGGGTTTCCTTCTTCGTTTTCACCTTGAAATTGGCTGTAAACAAAATGAGTTGGTGCCATATAAAAGGTCGCTACAAAACAGGGCGTAAGCATGGCACGTCGTTTCCATTTTTGTTGGATGACTAATTCTCCTGTTCCTTTTTCTGTGTTTTCTTCTAACATTTCTAAGGTAGCACTGATCCATCTTGCTTCCCAATAATGTGTTGCCAAAAGAAATGCTTTGTGTCTTAGTGTAATGTCTATTTCATCATAAAAAAAGCGCTGAGAAAAATCTTGTGTGTCCATTTTCTCGAATTCATAATTCCACATTTCTTCTTCAGAAACTAATGGAAAACCTTTTATGTTGTTCTGTTCTTTCCATTCTTTTAATCTGGCGAATGAATTCAAAACACCATTCAAATCAGATATAAGCTGTTTTATATAATTTAATGAAGATTCCTTTTCCTCAAAAATCTCTGAAGAAATTTCAAAAATTTGAGTTTCACTTTTCTCGTTGGTATTGGATAACTTAAAAATTGATAAAATCTCTTCCGAAAATTCTGAATCCTTAGATTTGGATTTTAATGACGTAAGTGATTTTCTCCATTGTTGGATTTGTAAAACGTTTACACAATCCTTTTGAATGAAGTGCTTATTGTCGATTAAAACAGAGTTGGTTTTATTGATGTATTCAATAAATTCTCTTGAAATATGAACACCATTGATCAAGTTGTCTTCTACAATGGTAATTTCTTCTTGCAGATGATCACAAGCGTCTTCTAAAGAATCTGCTTCAAAGCCAAAATATTCGTAATATTTATCAAAAAAGAAATTTTCAGCATCATATACATAGGTTTCATTTTCTAAGTCGCATAGAGTTCCTTCATGTCCAAACAGATTCCCTTTTAAAAAATTAATATTTTTTAAGGTTTTTTCACTTTTAGAATTGGAAGGTAAATAGGTTGCATATCCATGAAAACCAGGAATCCATCGTTCAGAGAGTTCATCCATAGTACTGACAGAGTTGATAAAACTATCAATAATATTAGTTACCGCCTGGTTGTTTGTTGAACAAGCAAGAATAACAGGTGCTTCTTCTCCTTTTATGGCCGACCGAACAACTTCCGTTGCCACTAAACTTTGTAATAAGGTAGTTTTTCCGGTACCAGGGGGACCATTTACAGCGGTTACAGAATTTGCTTCAGCAGTTAAATAAGAAAGCAATGTTTTTCTCTGACTTATTGAGAGAGGAAATTCATTTGACATTTGCCCCAAATGCAAATGGTTGTAATTTAAAAAACCATCATCGGTAATAGCAGTTTTTCTTTCTCTATCAACAGGGTCCACTAATTTTTCAATCAAAGGAAAATCTATGGTTTCATTCAATAGGTTTTCATACAAAAACAAAATGCTTTTTGCAGTTGCAATTTTAGAACTTTTTGCAAAGTAGGTTACTTTATGGCGGGTGGTATATCCTTCAGCATTATAGAAATTCATATCACTAAAAGCGATTGCTTCAAACACATCATTGATATAGGCCCAATAAATATCCCAAGAAACTATTTCTTCATCGTCTAAAGGAAAGGGAGTTTCCATTTCTCTAGCTTCCTCTACAAGATCCATTTTTGAAAAAATAAACTCATTTCCAATATCCGCAATTGGAGCAAGGTAATTTCTAACAATAAGTGGAAACATGTCCTTAGGAGCTGATAAATGACCAGATCTATTGACACGCGCTCTGATCCAAAAAGGATGTATTGGAGCGGCTTTATAATTTGAACTTTGCAATTCTAACTCAAAAGGAGCAATGATGATTTCAGTATCGGTTACCTGATACCAATTAGGACTGTCCTTTTTTGTAACTCCTTTAAGTCTGTTGATCCTTCTTTCCTCAAGGTCCAGCATTTGCGTAGCATTCTTTTCTTGAATGGTACCCGTTTCTAAGTTACAGTTTATTTGGTGGTATAAGTTTTTGATACCTGCAATATCAACAGCTAAATTTTCACTATCAAATAAACTATTCCGATAATAATTTAGCCAGTTCTTAACGTTATTCATTGATCCTGTTTAGTTTCTATAATTCGATTTCGCAAAAGAATTGCAAGCGAATATATAATTTTCAAAGGAAGGATTTGGATAACTTTTTCAGAAGTTATTTACAATTTATTTAAAATTGAAAATAGAGACTTAAGGTTCTAGTTTTTAATAAGTATATACTACGGAATATTTAAATACTTATGCGTTTGTAAAGAAATTTTCCACTTAGGATGTTTCATCACATAGTCAATGATTTGAGGAATCATTTTTTCTTTCTTACTCCATTCTGGCTGCAAGTACAACTGACAAGAGCTAGAAACTTTTGCAGCTTGCTCTTCAGCAAACACAAAGTCGTTAGCGTTATGAATGATCATTTTTAATTCATCTGCCGCCTGATGACACTCTTTTAATGGTAATTTTGTTTTCTTGGGAGACAAACAAAACCAATCCCAAGTACCTGATAGGTTATAGGCTCCTGAAGTTTCAATATGCGTGCGAATTCCTTCCGTTCTAAGTTTTGAGGTGATATAGTCCAGGGACCACATCAAAGGTTCGCCACCTGTAACAACAACAGTTTTTGCATAGTTTTTAGCATTGGAAACAATAGTATCAGTCAAAGTAGGAGGGTGTAAATTAGCATCCCAGCTTTCCTTAACGTCGCACCAGTGACAACCTACATCGCAACCACCAATTCTAATAAAATATGCAGCTGTACCGGTATAACCTCCTTCTCCTTGAATTGTGTAAAATTCTTCCATCAAAGGAAGCATCTCTCCAGAGGCAATTAATTCTTTGTTGTTTTCCGTACTCATAATCTAAATTTCAGGCTGCAAAGATACTCAAACCAAATAGTTTACGGGCTATCTAAAATAATTAAAATTTAATGGAATACTTTGGGGAAATGAAGTTGGTTTTAAGGAGGGAGTTCTTAATTTTAGGGCTCATTTTATGTAAATTATAACAGCTTTTTAAAAGAAAAAAACTACTTTTAGCCATCATAAAACAAACCCCAAATAACCATGAATATATTTAGTTTCAAATCAATTTCAATCCTAGCGCTTTCTATAACGATGCTGAGTTGTTCTAATAAAGACGAATTTACAGTTGAAAAAAATAGGGTAGGTGTGATTACCTCAGAAACTAAAGTTATGGAGATAGAATCTTTATTTGAAAACGATTCTGTGGTAAAAAGATTGAGTGAAGGCATACTTGGTTATCAAGGTAGATACGCACAAGAAGACGATTTTTATCTGATCTACTCAAAAGAAGGAAAGCATTTACTGACTTTAACACCGAAGGAACCTTTAGATTCTTTGTCTACGATTAGAACTGTTGATATTCATGATCCTATCTACGTGACCAAGCAAGGTGCCGTTGGATTAAATTCTAAATTTGAGGAGATAAATTTAGCAATGAATGTTTCTAAAATAGAATCGACCTTTACAAAAGTAGTTTTGTATTTAGATCAATTGAATGCTACAATGACTTTGGATAAATTGGATTTAGGAATAAATACCATTCAAACGAACGACGTACAATTAGAACAAATTCCAAATTTAGTAAAACCGAAGACTTTTGTTGTTTGGTTTGACTAGTGATAAATTCTTGATGTTTAATCTAGAATTGTTATTTTCATAGGAATGTCCTTCTCGGGCCATTCATATCTATCAATACTTACTTGTGTAATTTTATCTATCACGTTCAAACCCTTGGTGATTTCTCCAAAAACCGTGTGTTCATAATTCAAATGTGACTGATCTTTACTAGCCTGGATAAAGTAAAATTCAAAAGGTGTCGACTCTTTGGTAGGGTTGTTTTCCCAGTCCCTAGCAGCGGCCATACATCCTCTTTTGTGTTTTCTGTTTTTCCTAAATTCTGAAGGGATTCTATAATCGTGTAATTGCGTTTTGTAAGCAGGAGTTACTAGGTTGTCCGAACTTCCTCCTTGAACAATAAAATCAGGAACAATTCTATAAAAGCAAGTGGTATCATAATATCCTTTGTCAACTAAATACAAAAAACTAGCACGATGTATTGGTGTATCTTTGTATAATCGGACATAAATATCGCCCAATCGAGTAGAGATTTTCAATCGTGTTTGTGGATGTGTTTTACCATATTCGGTAAAAAAAGCGACTGCGTTTTTCGTACTGATAGAATCAAAAATATATTGACGATCTTCCGGTGCCAAAAGTTTTTTTTCAATCTTTTTCTCAACCTTCTTTTTTTCTTGCTTTGTTTCAGTAATGACCTTTTTTTTAGCATGTTCTTCTTTACAAGAAACAAAACCTAAAAGAATGGAGAGAACAAAAAGTATTGAGAATTTAGACATAGAATTATTCTTCTAGAACTCCGCTATACAAGCTTTTTATAATACCATCAGACAAACCAATTTTAGGAACATATATTTTCTTAGCACCGCTCCATTTCATGGCTGATAAATATATTTTTGTTGCAGGGATGATAACATCTGCACGATCAGGGTTTAATCCTAGTTCAGAAATACGTTCATCATAACTCATTTTTTTCAAAAATTGATAATGAGCATTCATATAAATATAAGAAAGGGGTTTGTCGATTTTTTGACCAGACATTTTGAAAATTTTATTGATATTTCCTCCGGAACCTATCAATACAATTTTTTTCATGTTTTTGGTGTTTGCTTCGATCCACTTTTTAATTTCTTTCCAAGTTTCTTTTTTATCCACCTCTTTATTTAGCAAACGAACCGTTCCCATTTTAAAAGATTTTGAAGCAACAAGTTTTTGTTTTGAAAAAACGGTGAATTCTGTACTACCACCACCAACATCAACATATAAATAAGATTTATGTCCTTCAATCAATTGAGATAAATCTGTAGATGCAATAATCTGCGCTTCCTTTTTACCATCAATAATTTCAATAGAAATGTCAGCTTCTTCTTTGATTCTTGCAATCAATTCAGCCCCATTAGAAGAGTCTCTCATCGCAGAAGTAGCACAAGCTTTGTACTTCTCAACACCATGAACATTCATTAATAATTTAAATGCTTTCATGGCATCTATCATTCGGATGGAGTTTTCTTCTGAAATAGTACCAGAAATAAAGGCATCTGCTCCTAAACGGATAGGCACACGAATCAAAGCCGATTTTTTAAATTTAGGTTCTTCGTCTTTTACAAGAACGATATTTGATATAAGCAAGCGAACAGCATTAGATCCTATATCTATGGCTGCATATTTTTTAATTTCTAACAATGTAGTTCGTTTTTATTTATGATTTTTAGGGAAATCTTGAAATAAAGTTTTTCCTTTTTTAATGCTTTTCCAATGATTGTTTTCAAAACGAATGGCCACAACTCCGCAGGTAGGAACATGTGGAATAAAAGTATCTCCAAATTTATTTACAAAATCATTGATTCCATGATCATGACTAAATATAATAGCAGAGTCAAATTCATCATCCAAGGCCTTGATGGTTTTCACCAAGTACCCATCACTAAAATTATACAAAGATTTTTTTATTTGCAAATTAGATAAAGGATAGCTAAAAACATTTGAAAAAATTACTGCACTAGATAAAGCTCTAGAAGCACTACTGGTAATAAACACATCAGGCTTGTCAATTTTTTTAACGAGTGCAGAAGCAACTAAATAAGAGTCTTTAATTCCTCTTTTTTTTAAGGGTCTATCGATGTCCTCTATGCCTTTGTACTCCCAAGACGATTTAGCGTGACGTACAATATATACTGTTTTCATGTATACAAATTAATGGTTCAAATATACTAAAAATGTTTTATGGGGAGTAGTTGTTTTGTGAGTTACTCTTGGTTTGTCCCTATGATTGGTTAAGTTGAGTAGTTGTTTTTATGGAGCCAGTCGGTCTGTTTTCCAACTGAAATCTTTTTGCAAAGTGTATCTTATTCTGTCGTGCATCCTATTAGGTCTTCCTTGCCAAAACTCTATGGAGACTGGTTTTATTATATATCCTCCCCAATGCGCTGGTCTAGGGATATCTTTGTTTTGAAATTTCTTTTCAAATTTTTCTAAATTGGAGTTTAAAACTTCTTTTGAGGAAACTATTTCGCTTTGATTAGAAGCCCATGCACCGAGCTTACTTCCATCAGGTCTTGAATCAAAATATCCATCGGATAAGTTTTCTGCAACTTTTTCAGCTTTCCCCTTGATTATAATTTGTTGTTCCATTCCTTGCCAAAAAAAAGACAAACAAACATTTGGATTGGCTTCAATAGCTTTTCCTTTTTCACTTGTGTAATTTGTATAAAAAATAAAACCTTCCCAAGTAAATTTTTTCAAAAGAACAATTCTACTTTTGGGGAATCCATCTATTCCGACTGTAGAAATAGTCATAGCATTGGCTTCATCTACAGTATTGGATTGTTCTACTTCATGAAACCATGTTTGAAATAATTCCATAGGATTTTCAGGAACATCCTTTTTTAATAATTCCTTTTTGACGTATACTTTTCTGTAGTTACTTAGGTCTTTTTCCATGCTGTAAAAATACTTATTATTTGCAATGAACTGTATGTTTTTTAGCCTATTTTGTTACTATTTGTCTTTAATAAGAGTAAGCCTATAAATGTGATAGATCCATTTAAAATTAATAATTCGTATCCAAATTTATATCCATGAAACCAATATTCTGCGTAAATATCTAGCAAAGCTGTGATTACGAGAGAAATAAGAGCAACAAGTGGAACTAGTTTTTCAGTAATTTGATGTTTTGTGAAAATTCCAAATGCGAATAGACCTAATAACGGACCGTAGGTATAACTGGCTACTTTTAACAAACTGCCTATCACATTGTCTTCTAATACGTGTTTGAACAGTATGATTACAAAAATCAATAAAACAGAGACTGCGATATGTACCTTTTTTCTAATGTCTTTTTGTTTTTTCTCTTCATGTTTTTCAATTGCTAAAAAATCATAACAAAAAGAAGTTGTGAGGGAAGTGAGTGCGCTATCCGCACTTGAATACGCAGCGGCTATTAAACCTAGAATAAAAACGAGTGCTATAGGAAAACCTAAATTTTGATTTAAAGCGATCTCAGGAAATAACAAATCTGTTTTGATATTTCCGTCGACTACAGGAATATCAATACCATTTTTATCAGCATAAATATATAATAGTGCGCCTAAGGACAAGAAAATAAAATTCACAAAAATCAAAACAAAACCCAAAGAAAGAATGTTCCATTGTGCTTCTTTAGTACTCTTACAAGTAAGGTTTTTTTGCATCATATCCTGATCTAAACCAGTCATGGCTATCGCTATAAACATCCCTCCAAAGAAGGATTTTAGAATATGTTTGTTGCTATTCAAATCATCACTAAAAAATATTTGGGAATAACTTTGAAATTCATCAGAATGATATGCCTCTATAAAAGACCATTGAAAGCTATCACAAATAATAAATATAGCAACACCCACTGCCGTTAGCATAAATAGTGTTTGCAAGGTATCTGTCCAAACGATGGTTTTCATGCCGCCTTTAAATGTGTACATCCAGATTAATAATATGGAGATGACAACTGTAAGTTCAAAAGGAATATTCCAAGCATCAAAAATAAAATACTGAAATACGGATGCCACTAAAAACAATCTAAATGATGCACCAAGTACCCTTGAGATAAAGAAAAATAGCGCTCCCGTTTTATGTGTGACTATTCCAAATCGGGATCTCAAATATTCGTAAATAGAGGTGATATTTGCTTTGTAATAAATGGGTAACAAAACAAGAGCAATGACAATATAACCCGCTAAATAACCTAATACAATTTGCATATAGCTGAACTGACTTGCTTTAACCCATCCAGGAACTGATATAAAAGTGACACCCGATAGAGATGCACCAATCATCCCAAAAGCAACTACATACCAGGGCGATTTTTTTTCAGCCTTAAAAAAGGAATTGTTAGAATCATTTTTTCCCGTAAAATATGAGATTCCTAGAAGAACAAAAAAGTAAGCTAGTATGATAAAAACAATTTGATACGCTGTCATAAAAATCGGTTGTTAAAAAAGTGAAAATACTAAAGTTTTTACGGACGAAGTGTTTTTAATTAATTTTATTCACGAATTTGAATAGTCCTTCAAATTAAGAGGTTTTTTTGGATTGAAAGAGGACTGTTTTACTTGACTAAATTAGTACATTTGTGAAATGAATTTTTCATCGAAATTGTTAGAAAATGCTGTGAATGAAGTTTCACAGTTGCCAGGGATAGGCAAGAGAACTGCCTTACGTTTGGTATTACATCTGTTAAAACAACCTAAATCACATACAAATCATTTGGCAAATGCCTTGAATACACTGGTTGAGGAAGTCAAATTATGTAAAAAATGTCATAATATATCTGATGTGGAGCTATGTGAAATTTGTTCAAGTCACAATCGTAAAGATAATATTGTTTGCGTTGTTGAAGATATTAGGGATGTAATGGCAATTGAAAATACAGTTCAATACAAAGGTTTGTATCATGTTTTGGGGGGGCGTATTTCTCCCATGGAAGGGATTGGTCCGCATAATCTTACTATTGAAAGTTTGATAGAAAAGGTGAAAGAAGGAAGTGTAACAGAGGTTGTATTAGCTTTAAGTTCTACAATGGAAGGCGATACGACCAATTTTTATATATACAAACAATTGAAGCCGTATGATGTTACTATTTCTACAATTGCGAGAGGAATTTCAGTTGGGGATGAGCTTCAATATACAGATGAAGTAACTTTAGGAAGAAGTATTGCAAATAGAGTTCCTTTTGGGGATTCATTAAATCAATAATTTTTTTATCTTGTCGAAACAATAACCAAGCTGTATATACGTTATACAGTAACCATTTTAATGAAATTTCTTGACTTCTAAACCTAACATTCAACTCTCCGTTGTTATAGTCAATTATAATGTTTATCATTTTTTAGATTTATGTCTAAGGAGTGTGGAAAAGGCATGCGCAAATTTAAATGCAGAAATCATTATTGTAGATAATGCATCTTCAGATGATAGTTGTGCTTTAGTATCAAAAAACTTTCCGAAGGTAACCTTGCTCTGTAATAAGGATAATGTAGGGTTTTCAAAAGCAAACAATCAAGGTGTAGATGTTGCTAAGGGAGAATTTGT
>NZ_JAQWGB010000035.1 GCF_029238425.1 Flavicella sp. | reverse complement strand
CTTATGGAGAGATAATTCATAAAGAAAGAAGAGAGTTTTTGAAAATATTTATACCTATCTTTAATGAGAGGTATCAAACGATATCTGAAGGAAAGGAACAAGTGAACTTAGTGTATAAGTCACAATTATTGGAAGATGATTTTGAAAAACTGCTAGAAGATAATCTACATAAAGATAAAATGCTTCAATACACAAGTTCTGGTGTTCATAAGGATGATTTGGTATTTGAGATTGGAGGTTATCCAATTAAAAAGTTTGGTTCTCAAGGACAGCAAAAATCTTATTTAATTGCATTGAAATTGGCTCAGTTTGATTTTATCAAAAAACAATCTAAGGTGGTGCCAATTCTTTTGTTGGATGATATTTTTGATAAGTTGGATGAGAATCGAGTTTCAAAACTTATTTCATTGGTGAATAATGATCAGTTCGGTCAATTATTTATTACAGATACGCATGCTGAACGAACAGAAGAGGTGGTGCAAAGAATTAATAAATCATATAAAATGTTCGAACTCTCATAGGGTTTGTTAAATAAAAAATATGGCAAAACGTCAAGAAGAATATTTGTCCCTTAAAGATTTGATGGGAAGTTTTATCAAAGAAAATAATCTTTCAAAAGGAATGCAGAAAATTTCTGTGAAAGAAAACTGGGATTCTTTAATGGGGAACGGTGTTGCGAGTTATACGGAAAAAGTTGAACTGCGTAATGGAACTTTGTATGTAAAGCTAAGTTCTTCTGTACTTCGTGAAGAGTTAGGGTATGGAAAGGAAAAAATATTGGCCATGATGAATGAGGCTCTCGGCGGAAATGAAATAAAGAAAGTAATGTTGTTATAATAAAAAAGCCAACTAAATAGTTGGCTTTTTTTATGGAAGATTTTTAAGGTTTATGCTAATAAGATTTTAGCATCCTTTGTATCGTGAATATTTAAGATTTTCAACGACTTAGTTACTTCTACTTTTGATTCTTGCTCTTTAGTGCTAGAAGACAAAGTGAATAATGCGATTGCTGATAAAACGATAAATACTTTCATTACTATTTTATTTTTTACACTGCAAAAATAGATACGAAATCAGAATTTAAAGTTACGGTAATGTTAAGAAAAGGTTGTGAAAAATAAAAACACCTTTCGTTTTAGGAAAAGTGCTTTTATTTTTTTTATTCGATATTAGTTTTTCCATTGATTGATCCAGTCAACCATAACAGCTACCCAGTCATCATTGTCGTTCAAACAAGGGATGTGTTTATAGGATTCTCCTCCTCCTTCTTTAAACTGTTCTTCACCTTCCATGGCAATTTCCTCCAAAGTTTCTAAGCAATCAGAAACGAAAGCAGGAGTGATTACTGCAAGCTTCTTTTTACCTTCTTCTTGTGGTAGTCTTTCAAACTCAAAATCTGTATAAGGCTTTAGCCAAGGATCTCTACCTAAACGTGACTGAAAGGAATTACTATAAGTACCTTCTTTTAGTCCAAGTTCTTTTACAATTTCTTTTGTAGTTTCAAAACATTGGTGTCTGTAACAAGTAGCATGTGCTTTTGAAGGTTTGTTACAGCATGATCCGTCTAGCTTACAATGAGAACCTGTAGTGTCAGATTTTAAAATGTGACGTTCAGGGATTCCGTGGTACGAGAATAGAATATGATCATGTTCGAAGCCTTTGATGTTTTTTCTAATATTATCAGCCATTACCTTAATATAATCTGGCTTATTGAAAAAAGCAGGTAAAACCTCGGTTGTCATCTCAGGGAAAAACTTTTTCTGGACTTGCTTTGCTTTTACTTCTACAGTTTCAAAAGAAGACATCGCATAATGAGGATATAATGGTACCAGTAAAACTTCTGTGACTCCTTGGTCTGCAAGTTTCTGATATCCTTCTTTGATGCTCATAGAGCCGTATCTCATTCCTAAAGCAACAGGAATATCTGTTTTATCAACAACTTTTTTGTGAAATCTTTCTGAAAGAACGATCAGCGGAGAGCCTTCATCCCACCATATTTTTTGATAAGCCTCAGCAGATTTTTTTGGTCTTGTGTTAAGAATGATACCTCTTACAAGTATATTTCTTAAGATAACGTTGGTGTCAATTACACGTTCGTCCATTAAAAATTCGTCCAAATACCTTCTTACGTCTTTAGGATTTGGTGTGTCCGGAGATCCTAAATTTACTAATAATACACCTTTCATTATTTTATTCTTGTTTTGTAAATTGTTTGGGAGTAATTTCAAATCGTTTTTTGAAAGCTGCAATAAAATGGCTTGAGTTACTGTAGCCAATTTGAGTTGCGATTTCTGAAACGTTTAATTTATTTTCTTCTAAAAGTTTTTTTGAAAAATCTAATTTATAGTTCAAAAGGAACGTAAAAACAGGAGTTCCGTAAAATTCTTTGAATCCCATTTTAAGTTTTTTGATATTGAGTCCTACTTGTTTAGAGAGTTCTTCCAGACTAGGAGGGTTGGCCATGTTTTCAATCATAATGTCTTTGGCCTTTTTTATTTGAGCTACCGTTTCTTCATTTGCCATAAAGGGACAATGGTCTGATTCTGTTTCTTCAGAAATGTTAAAATACAAACTTAGAAGTTCGTATATCTTTCCTTTCATGTATATGTTCTGAAGTGCTCCGTGCAGTTTTTTGTCAACAATTTGATTTAGAACCATTTTTAATGAATTGGAAACAACTTTTTCTTCGATAATAGGTCGTCCTCCTTTGATACTGTCAAAATTGAAAAATGAATCACCTTCATGTGCAAATAAAGAATGAAAATATGGCACAGGAATTAAAAGGCCTAGCAACTCTCCTTTAGGAGGTAATGTTGTCAATACCTTTGTGTCTTCTTCTTTAAAATACACCAATCCAGAATCTTCCGGAGTTAAATGTATCGCACAATGCTCCATGTTAAAGGCAATAGATATTTTTTTATTTAGACTGAAATAAATTTGAATATAATTGTCTTCTAGTTCAAATTGTTGAAAACGAACTTCATCGAAATCGTTTCGGTAATTCACAAGTGTAAAAGTACCTTTTTCTCTATAAAGACGAATAGTACTTTTGTCGATGTTTTTAAATTTTGAAGTATCGAAATTCATTCGTGATAAATATTTTACACAGCAAAAATACGATAAAAATACCGATAAAACTCAAAGTTTTTTGAGGGGTGTTTTTGTGGTTTTATAGCAATAAATTCTATGATATTTACCATGAAAATATTGTAATGGCTTGTTTTTTAGAGGTTTTTGTTTTGTTTGTAATCATTCTAAATTAACTCTAAATTCCTTTCAACGTTATTTAAAGTCCTTTTAGCGATGTTTTTATCGGATGTAAGGTGGTACTTTTGGCGTGGTTTATTTATCCTAATCATGAAATGAGCCATAATCAGAACGAAATATAGTATTGATGAGTATCGAATCTAAAGGAAGAAAATTATATAATGTTGGTTTAAGTTATAAAAAAGCCGATGTGAAAACTAGGGGAGCTTTTAGTATAACTAAAGAAAACCAAGTTTTACTTCTGAGAGAAGCAAAGAAGTTTGGCGTAGATGGAGTGTTTATTTTGTCTACTTGTAACAGAACTGAAATCATGGGTTTTGCAAACCATCCGTTTGAATTGATTTCTTTGTTATGTAAATATTCACAGGGATCGGTCGAGGAATTTGTGAATGTGTCTAATGTGTATAAGGGAAAGGATGCTATTCGTCATCTGTTTAAAATTGCCACAGGGTTGGATAGTCAGATATTAGGAGATTACGAAATTGTAGGGCAATTGAAAGAGTCTTTTCAAACCGCAAAAGACCAAAATACTTTAAATGCTTATTTAGAAAGATTGATCAATCTAGTTCTACAGGCTAGTAAAAAAGTAAAAAACTCAACAAAATTAAGCTCAGGGACAACTTCAGTTTCTTATGCTGCTGTTCAATATATTATTGAAAAAGTAAGCGATTTTGAGTCAAAAAATATTTTGGTGTATGGTTTAGGGGATATCGGTAAAAATACCTGCAAGAACTTAATTCAGTACACAGAGAACGATAATGTTGTTTTGATCAACAGAACAGAAAGCAAAGCAAGAGAATTCCATAAACAACATAAAGAAGTTAGAGTTGAAACTTTAGAAACTTTGAATATAGAAATTGAAAAAGCAGATATTTTAATAGTTTCTACAGGTGCAAATGTGCCAACCATTACTACGGAGCATGTTGCAAAAGATAAAGAGTTGTTGATTTTGGATTTGTCTATGCCAGAAAATGTTGACTTGGCCGTGGGTGAGTTAGCAGCTGTGAATTTGGTGAATATTGATGAATTATCAAAAATCACAAATAAAACCATTGCTGAAAGAGAAAAAGAAATTCCAAAGGCAGAAGCGATCATTGAAGATCATAAGTCTGAATTTATGGAGTGGCTGGATCATAGAAAATTTACGCCTGCTGTAAATGCATTAAAATCTTCATTGATGTCTATTCAAAATGACGCAATAGATTTTCAGAGTAAAAAAACAGACGGGTTTAATGTGGCACATGCAGAGGTAATTGCTTCTAGGATGATTCAGAAAATAACGACCCAATTTGTCAAACATTTAAAAGCCGACGATACTTCTGTAGATCAGAGTATTGATGTGATTTCAAAAATGTTTGATATGGAAATAAATAAATAATTTTCCCAATAAATATATGACCAAAGCAATTAGAATAGGGACTAGGAATAGTGAGTTGGCCTTATGGCAAGCACATTTAGTTCAAAACTCGCTAGAAGATTTAGGATATACTACTGAAATAATTGAATTGTCTTCTGTAGGAGATGAGATATTGGATATTCCTTTGCATCAAATTGGTAGTATGGGAGTGTTTACTAAAACTCTTGATGTTGCTATGTTAAGAGGGCAAATAGATATTGCAGTACATTCTTTAAAAGATGTACCTACGCAATTGCCTGAGACTATAGTTCAAGCTGCCGTTTTGGAAAGAGCAGATGTTAATGATGTCATTGTTTATAAAGGAACGGAGGAAGATTTACTTGCAGAAGGAGCTACCATCGCTACAGGGAGTTTGAGAAGAACAGCACAATGGTTGCATAAATATCCAACGCATACGCTTACTGATTTAAGAGGGAATGTAAATACCCGCTTGAAAAAATTGGAAGATAACAATTGGAACGGAGCTATTTTTGCTAAAGCTGGTTTAGAACGAATCAATTTGTTGCCTAAAGAACATCTAGTGTTGGATTGGATGATTCCGGCTCCAGCTCAAGGAGCTATAATGATTACAGCCTTGGAGTCTGATGCTTTTGTTTTGGATGCTTGTAAAAAATTACACCATGAGGAAACAGCACTATGTGTTGGGATAGAACGTGATTTCATGAGAACTTTGGAAGGGGGATGTACGGCGCCAATTGGAGGGTATGCTGAAATTGATGGAGAAAATATTTCTTTCAAAGGTTTGTTAAGCGCTATTGATGGGAAAGAACAAAAAGGAATCTTTAGAGCTGCCTCTATCAAAGAAGCAAAACAATTGGGAGTAGATTGTGCCAAAGAAATACTTTCAGATGGTGGAGCTGAATTGATGAAGGAAATTAAAAAAGTCATAAAAAAATAATTCAAGAGGAAATCAAAGTGAAAGTTTTATCAACGAAAATTTTATCCAAAAAACAAAAATCAGCAATGGAAGGAATTGCTATGGATGAGATTTCGATGATTGATATTTCTTACGGATGTGATTTCAAAATTGAAGAAAATATAATAAACGCTGTCTTTACAAGTGCTAATAGTGTGCGCTCTGTTTTTGAAAAGCATCAAATAGCAACGTCGTTTTTTGATGTGGTCTTTTGTGTGGGTTCTAAGACAAAGCAATTGTTAGAAAGCTTTGGGATAAAAGTAGCTTTGATGGCAAATAATGCGTTGGAATTGGCGGAGTTGTTGGCAGCACGATTTGCACAAAATACAGAAGGTATTAAAGAAATAAGTTGGTTTTGTGGGAATCTTAGAAACAACGATTTGCCACAGATCATGGCTGAAAATGGAGTTTTGGTCACAGAATATTTAGTGTATCAAACAAAGCTGAATCCTGTAGTTGTTGAAGAGACATATGACGCCATCTTATTTTTTAGTCCCTCAGGAATCGAAAGTTTTATTAAAAAAAACAAACCAAATTCAAGACCAGTAGTGTGTATAGGTAGTACCACTGCAACAAAAGCTATTGAATTTTTTGATAATGTGTATATTTCAGATAAAACTACGGTAGAGTCTGTGTTAGATAAAGTAAATGAAATACTAGTAGAATAGTTATGAATAGAACAAGACGTCTTAGGAAAACGGAAGGGATTAGAAGATTGGTTCGTGAGAACAAGTTGACAACAGATGATTTGATTTATCCTTTGTTTATTGAGGAAGGTGAAAATATTGAAAAAGAAATTGTTTCAATGCCAGGGATCAAACGTTTTTCTTTAGATCGTTTGCATACAGAGTTAGATGAAGTGGTTTCATTGGATATTCCTGCGGTGTTGTTATTCGGTATTCCAGCTGAAAAGGACGATTGCGGAACAGAAACTTGGAATGATGACGGAATTATGCAACAAGCTATTCGTTATATCAAAAAAAACTATCCAAGTTTGTATGTGATAACGGACGTATGTTTTTGTGAATATACAAGTCATGGTCATTGTGGTGTTATTTGTGATAATGATGTTGACAATGATGCGACCTTAGTAAATTTAGCAAAGCAAGTCATCTCGCATGCGAAAGCAGGAGTGGATATGGTTGCTCCTTCTGGAATGATGGATGGAACAATTGCTACCATTCGTGAGGCTTTAGATAATACTGGGTTTTATAACCTACCAATAATGGGGTATTCTGTAAAATATGCATCTGCATTTTATGGACCTTTTAGAGATGCAGCAGATTCGGCACCAACTTTCGGAGATAGAAGAACCTATCAAATGGATCCTTCAAATAGAGATGAAGGTTTAAGAGAAGCAACTTTTGATGATCAAGAGGGAGCAGATATATTGATGGTAAAACCGGCTTTATCTTATTTAGATATTATTAGAGATTTGAAAAACACGTATGATCGCCCCATAGCTTGTTATAATGTAAGTGGTGAGTATGCAATGGTAAAGGCCGCCGCAGAAAAAGGTTGGATTGATGGTGAGCGAGTGATGATGGAATCTTTGTTATCTATGAAGCGTGCTGGAGCAGATATCATCATAACATATTTTGCAAAAGAGGTAGCTAAAATTTTACATAAGTAAAATTTTGCAATTAGCTTTTAGTCATTGGCTATTAGCGAACATAAAATTTAAAAAATGAGCTAAAAGCCAAGAGCTAATAGCTAAAAGCTAAAAAAAAATGAAATTCAAACAATCAGAAAAACTATACAATAAAGGTTTAGAAAATCTTGTTGGAGCTGTGAATTCTCCTGTGAGGGCATTTGCATCAGTAGGAGGAAACCCTTTGTTTATTGATAAAGCAAAAGGAAGTAAGATAAAAGATGTTGATGGGAATAGATACATTGATATGGTTTTGTCTTATGGACCTATGATTTTAGGGCATCGTCATAAAAAAGTTGAGAAAGCTATTTCAAAAGCATTGAAAAATGGATATTCTTTTGGAGCTTCTACAAATGCTGAAATAAAATTAGCAAAGATTGTTTGTGATGCTTTTCCAGGAATGGATAAAGTTCGTTTTGTGAATTCTGGTACGGAAGCTGTTTTAAGTGCGATTCGTTTGGCGAGAGCACATACAGGGAATGATAAAATAATTAAATTTTCTGGTTGTTACCATGGTCATATGGATGCGATGTTGGTAGCAGCAGGATCTGGATTGGCTACTTTGAGTTTACCAGGATCAAAAGGAGTGCCTTCTCTGGCAGTTGAGAATACTTTGATTGCAGAATACAATAACTTAGAGTCTGTAAAGAAACATATTGAAGAAAACTCAGATATAGCTGCAGTTATTTTAGAACCTGTAACGGGTAATATGGGGGTTGTACAGCCTTCTGATGCATTTATAAAGGGACTGAGAGAATTGACAAAGGAGCACGGTGTGCTCTTGATTTGTGATGAGGTGATGACTGGTTTCCGTTCTAAATTTGGTGGTGCTCAAGAGTTGATTGGAATTGAAGCAGATATTACTTGTTTAGGTAAAGTAATAGGTGGAGGTTTTCCTGTAGGAGCGTATGGAGCAAGCAATGAAATTATGGAAAATGTAGCGCCTTTGGGAGGAATGTATCAGGCAGGAACGTTGTCAGGTAATCCTATTGCAATGGCAGCTGGAATTTCTACTTTAACTGAGTTGAAACGTCAAAATCCATATGAGAAGTTTGAGAAAATAGCTGGTAAAATCGAAACTATTTTATTAGAAGGAGCTAAAAAATACAATGTAGATCTGACTGTCAATAAATTTGGTTCGATGATCAATCCATTTTTTGCAGCGGAAGAAGTGAAGAATTTTACGGATGCTCAAAAATGTGATACCGATAAATTTGCGGTATTCTTTTGGGAGATGATTAAAAACGGAGTGTTTTTACCACCCTCTCAATTTGAGTCTTGGTTTTTGTGTTCAGCTTTGTCTGATAAAGATGTAGAGAACTTTGAGAAAGCAGTGGATGCAGCGATGAAAATGGTAGCAGGAAAGTAGATAGGAGTTAAGAAGTAAAGATTCATGAATCAAGTATAACAACGATGCATAGTTTTAAAGAATTACATGTTTGGAAATTATCGAAAGACTTATGTAAAGAAATTTACTCAGTAACTAATAGTTTCCCGGATTCTGAAAAATATGGGTTGATAGGTCAATTAAATAGGGCTGCTATATCTATTCCATCAAACATCGCTGAGGGATCAAGTAGAAAATCTGATAAAGATTTTTCTCGGTTTATTGATATCGCTTTGGGTTCTTCTTTTGAAGTAGAAACCCAGATAATAATAGCATCAGATTTAAAACTAATAGATGAATCGACTTTTTTGAAAATAGAAAAATCGATTCAGCAAGTTCAGAAGATGTTATATAAATTTAATCAACATTTAAAATAAGCTTGAGTCCTGATTCTTGATTCAAGATACTATAATATTATGATAAAAAACGATTTATACTTAAGAGCGTTAAAAGGAGAGATAGTAGAAAGACCTCCGGTTTGGATGATGCGTCAAGCAGGTAGATACTTGCCAGAATTCCAAGAAATAAAAAAGAAATACGATTTCTTTACAAGATGTCAGACTCCTGAGTTGGCCGCTGAAATAACGGTTCAGCCGATTCGAAGATATGGAATGGATGCTGCCATTTTGTTTTCTGATATATTGGTAATTCCACAGGCTATGAATATAGAAGTGGAAATGAAAAATGGAATCGGACCTTGGTTGCCAAATCCAATTCGTACGATGGCGGATGTTGAAAAAGCAATTGTTCCAGATATTGATGAAACTTTGGGTTATGTGATGGATGCGATCAAACTTACAAAGCAAATGTTGGAGGATGAAATTCCTTTGATTGGTTTTGCAGGTTCACCATGGACAATTTTATGTTATTGTATCCAAGGACAAGGTTCTAAGAATTTTGATAAAGCGAAAGAGTTTTGTTTTACGCAGCCAGTAGCTGCCCATACATTATTGCAAAAAATCACAGATACTACAATTGCCTACTTGAAGAAAAAAGTAGAGGCTGGTGTAAATGCTGTTCAGGTTTTTGATTCATGGGGTGGAATGTTGTCACCAGTAGATTACCAGGAGTTCTCTTGGAAATATATCAATCAAATTATTGAAGCCTTGAAAGATGATGCTCCGGTAATTGCTTTTGGTAAAGGATGTTGGTTTGCATTGGAAGATATGTCTAAGTCAAACGCCTCAGCTTTAGGTGTTGATTGGACGATAACTCCAGAATGGGCAAGAAAATTAACAGGAGGAAATATTACTTTGCAAGGTAATTTTGATCCAACACGATTATTCTCGCCGCCGGCAGAAATAAAAAAGCAAGTGAAAACTATGATTGATGCTTTTGGAAAAGATAAATATATTGTGAATTTAGGTCATGGTATTTTACCAAACATAGGGTTGGAAAATGCAGGAGCGTTTATTGAAGCGGTTAAAGAATATAATTCATAGTATTTGGATACTGGTAGTTAGATGTTAGAAAAATCCGAACTACCAACTACCAACTACCAACTACCAACTACTCTAAAGATGAAAGAACAATTTTACGCATACATACAAAATCTTCAAGATACCATTACTTCAACATTAGAGGAGCTGGATGGGAAAGCGAAGTTTGTAGAAGATTTATGGAAACGACCTGAAGGAGGTGGTGGTAGAACACGTGTTATAGAAAATGGAAATATTTTTGAAAAAGGAGGAGTAAATATCTCTGCTGTTCATGGAAAATTACCAGAGGCTATGCAAAAGAATTTAGGTGTCTCAGACTCTGAGTTCTTCGCTTGTGGATTGTCTTTGGTATTACATCCCAAAAATCCAATGGTGCCAACGGTACATGCAAATTGGCGTTATTTTGAGATGTATGACGACAAAGGAGAAATTGTCACTCAATGGTTTGGAGGAGGTCAAGATTTGACTCCTTATTATTTATTTGATGAGGATGCGGTACATTTTCATCAGACATGTAAGTCGGCTTGCGATAAACACAATCCTGAGTTTTATCCAATGTATAAAAAGCGTTGTGATGAGTATTTTTGGAATGCTCATAGAGATGAAGCTCGTGGAGTAGGAGGATTGTTTTTTGATTATTTAAAAAAGACGGATGAATTTAGTTTACAGGATCGTTATGATTTTGTGACAGAAATTGGAAATAGTTTTTTACAAAGTTACGTCCCGATTGTTGAAGCGCGTAAGGAGTTAAGTTATTCTGACTCCCAGAGAGATTGGCAGGAGGTGAGAAGAGGACGCTATGTAGAATTTAATTTGGTGCACGACAAGGGAACTTTGTTTGGTTTGAAAACAAACGGTAGAATAGAATCTATTTTGATGAGTTTGCCTCCCAAAGTTCAATGGCATTACAATCATACACCAGAGGAAGGAAGTGATGAGGCTTATCTAGTTTCGGTATTACAAAAACCTAAAGACTGGGTATAAAAAAAGAGGATGTTTTTAAACATCCTCTTTTTTTTGTAATATTAATAAGTTATTTATTGTCTTGTATAAATATCCGAGGTATCGTTATCATCCCATTTTAGAGTTAGTTTATCTTCGTCTATGGAATATATTCCTGTGTTTGTTTGCATCTGGTTTTCCTCAGTAAAACTTGCTGTTATGCTTTCTCCGTCTAGTTGATAGGTTCCTTCAATTCTATAATTGGAAGTTTCTCCATCTTCCGTTTCTGTACCTACAACTAGAAAAGTGGTTGCGGTAAAAGTTAGCGTTTCTGAAAAAGAAAACCCCTCCTCACTAAATGAGGTTGCCCATGTTCCTGTCAATGAATCGTTTGATCCTTGTTCATCATCATTGCTGTTACATGCAGTAAATGAAATTGTTATAATACTTAGTATTATTAGTAGTGTTTTTTTCATAATAAAAATTTAAGAGTTGGTTGAAGTTAACTCTTAAAGGTAATCTATTTATATTTAAGAAGTTTTAGGGATTAGGTTTTTTATATTCCTAATTGGTGAATTAACTAGGAAGTGGTAATTTTACATAAGAGATAAAAGAAATTATTATGATGAGAAATATATATATGTTTTTGTTTATAGCAGTGTCTTTGATAGCCTGTGAGAAAGAAGCTAAAAAGAATAAAAAAGAAAGTTCATTTGCCCATGAGGTGGTCGCAAAAGAAATTATTCAAGTAAGTGGGTATACGTATGTGCGTTCAGAAGAAAACGGAAAAGAGGTTTGGTTGGCTGCACCTTCTTTTGAGGGTAAAGTAGGGCAGACTTATTATTTTAATGAAGGTTTAGAAATGGTTCAATTCAAAAGTAAAGAATTGAATAGAACCTTTGAATCCATTTTATTTTTACAAAAAATCCATAAGGACCCAAACGGAAAAGATAAAACGGTTCCAGTAGTGAAAGCAAAACCTTTGCCTAAAACAGACAATATAAAGATAGAGAAAGTTGAAGGGGTGACAACCGTTGCGGAATTATTTGGAAATCTGTCAAAATTTAAAGGAAAAAAAATACGAGTAAAAGGAAAAGTAACAAAGTTCAATGCCATGATCATGAACAAAAACTGGATTCATTTAGAGGATGGTACAAAATATGGAAGTGATTATGATCTGATTATAACATCTAAAGAAACTTTTGAAGTAGGTGATGTGGTAACATTAGAAGGGATCGTTGCTACAAATATAGATCTAGGATATGGTTATAAATATAAAGTTCTCATCCAAGAGGCTGCTCAATTAATCGATTTATAGATGGTTATTTGGCTTAATTGAATGATTTAAAATAAAAAAAAGGATGTTAATTGTTAACATCCTTTTTTTTGTTTCAAACTTAAATGATTATTGTTTTATATAAACCGTCGGGCCATTTTCATTGGACATAGTTAGGATAAGTTCCAGGTCTGTTGAGGTGTATTTTCCAGTATCGGTATCGCCATTGGAATAGGTGAAAGATAAATTAGTACCATCAGACTCGTATGTTCCAGTTAAGGTAACGTTTAAATCAGGACTCGTGTTGTTTACTCCTTGGTAAATATATGATTGATCTGCTTTAAAAGTTCTGGTGATTGAAATACTACCACCATCTGATGTGTATTTCCATTTTCCAATAATTGGGTAAACACCAGGAGTGACTGTAGCTCTATCACATGACCCTAAGCTAATAAAAAATATAGATACTATTGCAATGAAGATTTTTTTCAAAATAATAAGTTTTAGGCATCAAAATTAAAACATTTAAGTTTTAAATCCTTTTATTCAACTATTTTTTTTAACATTCCTTTAAATATAACTCCATGGAAAGGAAGTACGGCATACCAATACAAACGTCCTAGAAGCCCTTTAGGTCTAAATACAGCTCTTTGGTATAGTTGGTCTTTTATCATTTTAAACTCAAGCCAGGCTTCACCAGGAAGTTTCATTTCGGCATATAGTAATAATCGACCTTCTTCTTTGTTGGCATAAATTACTCTCCAAAAATCTAAGGCATCTCCAGTTTGAAGTTTTGTAGGGTGTGTTCTTCCTCTTCTAAGTCCAATACCACCAACCAATTTATCCATATAACCTCTTATCTTCCAAAGAAAATCAGCTACATACCAGCCGGTATCTCCTCCAATAGCCCAAATTTTATTTAGTGTTTTTTCTCTGTTTTTTACGGTTTTATGTCTTATGTCTCTAAAACATCCAAAATGTGGAATGTTGATGTGTTTTGATAGTTTGTCCTCATTGGTTCCGTTGACCATGGCATCTTTCCAACTTGAAATCAAAACATTTTGTTCTATGGTATCAAAGGCTCTTTCTACGGCCTTTTTGTATGGTATAGGTTTGATAGCTAGCGTTTCTGCAAGTTTGTTTGTTTTACCAATAATTTCAACTTTCATGCTATCTACCAAACTTGAAGCTAGTGAATAGGATGTTGAGGTTACAAAATACAACCAATACGATGATAGTTTTGGCGTCATTACAGGTACTGTTATAATCGTTCTATGTAATTTACGGACATCTGCAAACTCCAACAACATTTTCTTGTAGGTTAGGATTTCAGGGCCGTAAATGTCAAAAGATTTATTGAATAATTCTTTTCGCAACAAAACTCTGTTCAGAAATAGAATTACATCCGAAATACCAATAGGTTGTGTTTTGGTTTGTAACCATTTGGGAGCAACCATAATAGGAAGTTTTTCAACTAAATCTCTTATGATTTCAAAGGACGCACTACCACTACCAACTATAATTCCAGCCTTTAAGGTTGTTAGGGCGTAGTGATCAGAAGCTAATTTTTTTTCCACATTCTTTCTAGATTGCAAATGCTCAGAAAGATCTTCATCGTTGGTGATACCGCTTAAATAGATAACCTGTTCAAGGTTTGTATTGCCCACATATTTTTTGAAATTAATAGCACAAGTTTCTTCTAGTGAACTAAAATCATTTGATGATGTTGACATAGAGTGAATCAAATAATAGGCAGCATCAATGTCAGATGGTATTTTTATGTTTTCATCAAAAATCAAAAAATCAATTTCAATAAAAGAAATAAGTTTGTTGTTTTTGAAATGTTCAGGAATTCTCATCAGATCTCTGATACAACAAACTAGTTCGTGTTGCTGATCAAGAAGCAAAGGAATCAGCCTTTTAGCAATATAACCTGTTGTACCTGTGATGAGAATTTTCATAATTTATTTAGGTCTTTGATATGCTTGTCTTTTTGGTGCGAGGGGAATGGTGTAACCATCAAGACCATTGATTGTAGCAATATTCGCTTTGCTTAAATTAATAAATAAATCGTTTTCAATCAAGGATTCTTTTACATATAATTTAACTATTTCTCCTAGAACAAGAATAGTTCCATTTGCTTTTATATGATGTTCCTCAAGGAATTTTAGTCCAATTTGAATGGGTGAACCCTTTACAAAAGGAGCTTTGAAATTATCTTTGTATTCTTCTTCAAGATCAGTTTTTTCAAATTCGCTTATACCTTCAGGGTATTTGGCTGAAGTATGATGTGCGTCCGTGATAATTTTTTCATGAACAGGGTTGATTGTGAAATAACCAGTGGTTTTAATATTAGTATAGGTATTGCGCGTTACTGTCGTAGGTCTCACAACAAAACCAAATATTGCTGGTGCCGATCCATAATGAGTTACTGAACTGAAAATAGCTAGGTTGGTTATGTGGTCTTCTGAAATAGTACCTATTAAATTAGCCGACTTATAACCTGTTGCAGAGTTTATTAAATTTATTTTCTCTAGATGGGGAAGTTTGTCAATTTGATTTTTTGAAAATTCAATCATGCTATCGTATAATATGTTTTGATACTAATGTCTTTGGCTTTCAAATCATGCATCAAGTTATAAAGTCCGAAAAACGTTCTGTTGATGTAAATAAAATGTTTGGAACCTCTATTCCCATTCATATCTTTTAGTTCTGTTGATTTGGCATATTTAGCTCCTAATTCAGCAATTCTATTAAAGAAAACACCATCTGAAAAATCAAAAGTATCTACTTGAAAAGGTTGTGTAAAAAGGCTTAACATTTCATGAAATAATTCTTTAAAGAAAACTTTTTCTCTTTCTGTGTCATCTTCTCTCAAGATTTCCAGTTCAAATAATGTTTTTTCAAATATTTCAGGATTGTCAATATTTTCTTTTTTCGCAAGTTCAAAATAAGGAATATAGAATTCATCAGGGATGGTTTTCATACAGCCAAAATCAATAACAATCAATTCTCCATTTGTGTTTACCAAAAAATTACCTGGATGTGGGTCTGCGTGGACTTTTTTCAATTTGTGAATCTGAAACATGTAAAAATCCCACAAAGCTTGTCCTAGTTTTTTAGAAGTTTCAGGTGACATTTCCTGATTTGTGTATTCAGATAAATGAATGCCGTCCATCCAACTCATTGTTAAAATTCTTTCGGAAGAGAACTCTTTGTAATAAGTTGGGAATTTTAAATTAGGAATGTGCTCGCAAGCATTTGCAATTTCTTCACTTTGATCAAATTCTAAATTGTAGTTTGTCTCTTCCGTTAGCTTGTCTTCGACTTCTTTAAAATATCGATCAGAGTTTTCTCCTCTGATATTGAACATTTTCATCGCTATGGGTTTCACTAAGGCAAGATCGGTTGAAATACTTTCTGCAACACCTGGGTATTGAATTTTAACAGCGAGTTTTACTCCGTCTTTTTCAGCTTTATGAACTTGACCAATACTAGCCGCATTCACTGAATTTACGTTGAACTTGTCAAATAATTCCGAAGGATGTTTTCCGAAATAATTTTTAAACGATTTAACAACCAAAGGAGGAGATAATGGCGGAACAGAAAATTGTGCTAAGGAGAATTTCTCAACATACGCTCTAGGTAAAATATTTTTTTCCATACTAAGCATCTGAGCAACTTTTAAAGCACTTCCCTTCATGGTCTTTAATCCATCATAAATATCCTCAGCATTTGCTTTGTTAAGTTTTTCTTTGGCCTCTTCCTCTGTGCTAATAATTTTATCACCATAGTATTTCATATAGTTTACACCCACTTTTGCGCCTGTTTTTACAAGTTTTGTGGCTCTTTGTATTTTTGAAGTAGGTATGTTGTCTATTGTTTTCATTTTGGAATTTTTAAAGTTTAAAATCCATTTTTTCTTTTAGGATGAATTTACCTAGGTCGATGAAACTTTTTATGGGTTGTGTGTTGATCATGTCAAAAGAGGCATGAACACTTTTCTCTATAAATACATCTGTTTTCTCGAATGAAGGTGAGGTGTCATTCATCCAAAATTTTAAGATTAGTAAGAATTGTACCCAAAAACCTTCCTCAAAACCTTTGTTTTGTATCTTTTGAAGTTTTTCTTGTTTTAGATCAAGCTTCTCAATTCCAATCTGATTGACAAACTCAATAAATGTTTGCTTCAAACCAGATAGTTTTTTTAAAGATTTTAATTTCGATCCCTGTCCGTTTAAATCCATTAAAACATAAGAACGATTTGCAGTGAAATTTTCAAAAATTGTAAAATACAAGCTAAGCAATTTGTCTTTTGGCGCATATGTTTCAAATTCTTCGTTTTTCTCTAACAATGAAATCGAATTTTCTATAAAAATTGAGAAAATTTTATGTTCTATTTGTTCAAACGAACTAAAGAATTTATAAAATTCAGATTCTTCCATCTGTAAGTCTTTCGCAAACTTATAAATAGAAGTAGGCTTATTTCCTTCAGAAAGGAATAGGTCCATGTATTTTGAAATAATTTCTAGTGCTGTGATTTCCTTTTTTTTTGTTGCCATGATATGAGTTTCTATTCATCAAAGATACATAATGTTTAATAAATAGTATTGTTTATTAAACAAAAAAATGTAGTTTTGTATTAAATTACGTTTTATAAAGTTAATCTATTTATTATGAAAACAATAGGAATCATAGGAGGAAGTAGTGGAATTGGACACGCTATCATAGAGTTAGAAAAAGACAGAAATAAAATTATAAGTATACAGCGTAATCCAACTGGGATTTT
>NZ_JAQWGB010000086.1 GCF_029238425.1 Flavicella sp. | reverse complement strand
GTAAATAGACAAGTAAATTTTACAAATTTAAATTTTAGAGATTATATATTTAAAGTAAAGGCCTCAAATGGATTTGGGGAATGGGGACCTGAACGTGCTATAAATATTACTGTTATGAGACCTTGGTGGGCTAGCACAACAGCTTATTTTATTTACTTTCTTTTAGTGGTAATTGTTTTTGTGATCACTATTTATTTTACGCAGTTTATTGTTAGTAAACGAAATGCAGATGAGCAGATTGAGTTCTTTAACAACCTAACGCATGAAATAAGAACACCTTTAACTATTTTATTATCGTCCTTAGAGAGCTTTTCTGAAACTCCGGAAAAGGAAGCAAATAGTCAAGTAAAAAAGACAATAACAAGATTGAACGCCTTGTTTGAACAAATGTTGAATTTTAAAAAATCCACAGTTAACAAACCTGGTCAGAATGTTTCTAAGCTTTCTTTAGAAAAACATATCAAAGAGCTTATTTTAAATTTCAAACCTCTTTTAGAAGAGTATGGTATTAAATTAACAATTGAGAACAAATGGAAAAATGAAGTCTTTTATTTTGATAAAGAGACTCTGAATAAAATAGTTTTCAACTTGGTGTCCAATGCTGTGAAATATTCCAAAAAGGGAGGAACTATTGATGTTAAGTTAAAGACAGCTTCAAAAAATCAATTGCAAATAGAGGTAATTGATACGGGGATTGGAATCCCAAAAGATCAACAGAAATTTATTTTAAAAAGATTTTATAGAGCAAGAAATGTAGTAAATAGTCAAAAGCCAGGAACAGGATTAGGTTTGATGATGGTTAAAAACCTTGTAGAAAGATCTAACGGAACCATTGGTTTTGAAAGTGAAGAAAATGTGGGAACTACTTTTAAAGTTTGCATTCCGAATAGAGAAGATGGTTATAAAAAGTCAGCTGTACTAGATGAAAGTTTCCAAAAAGAATTTACCATCAATGAACAAGCAGATATTGATGCTTTTAGTGACAGAAAAATATTGATTGTTGAGGATAATAACGAGTTGCGTTCTTTGCTAGCCAAAAGCTTAGGAACCTATTTCCAAATTCATGAAGCCTCCAATGGACAAGAAGGTTTGGAGTTGGCTGGACAAGTGTATCCCGATATAATTTTGACAGATTTGATCATGCCTGAAATGGATGGTATGCAGATGGCTAAAAGATTGTTAGAGGATATAAACCTGAACCATATTCCTGTTTTTATGATGACGGTATTGAATAATTCTGAATTAAAAATTGAAAGTATAGAAAGTGGGATTTCAGAATACATAGAGAAACCATTAGATATCAATCTGCTATTGGCTAAGATTACGAATACTTTGAGTTGGCAAAAAAAGCTGCGTAAAAAGTATGTTCATCAATCTGAAAAAGATACTGCTACACAATACAGAAATTCTAAAGACGAGAGTTTTGTAACCAATCTAGAAGCTATTTTATTGAGTAGTATTTCGGATACTTCTTTTTCTGTGCATGATTTATGTGAAAGCGTTGGGATGAGCAGAACTTCTTTGTATATGAAGTTAAAAAACTTAATCGATCTTTCTCCTCAAGATTTTATTATTCATACGAAATTGAAATACGGTAAAAGTTTGCTAATCAAAGGAGGAATGAGTGTCAAAGAAATAGCTTACCAATCAGGTTTTTCAAATCCTAAATATTTTAGTACCTCATTTAAGAAATTTTATGGTGAATCACCTACTAGTTTCTTAAGTGGTTTGGACGATAAACCGTCCTAATCTATTTTTTTGTTATTGAAAATTGCGTTATATTTAATAAGACTATCCCTTGTTTTATAGGAGGTTGACGATTTTTATACCTATTCAGATGCTCCTTGCACCCTGTTAACATATAGGTAAAGTAAATTGCTAATCTAAACTAAACCAATTTTTAACTATGAAGAATATTACAAGTATTGTTCTCGTATTATTTGTGTCTTTTTCTGCTTTTGCACAACTTTCTGTGCATGGAGTTGTAAAGGATGACAACGGAGAACCATTACCAGGAGCAACCATTTTAGAAAAGGGAGCTCCGAATGGAACCACAACAGATTTTGATGGGAATTATGAGCTAACTGTTCGCAATAAAACTTCAATTCTAGTTGTAAGTTTTGTTGGGTTTGATACCCGAGAAATTGAAATAGGTGAACAACTTGTGATAGATGTTCAGATGTCAGCTGGTTCCGAGTCTTTGGAAGAGGTAGTCATTATTGGGTACGGTAGTTCTTCAAAATCAGATATTACGGCGTCTATTGCAACCGTAAAACCTGTTACAGATGATAAAGCAGGTGTAGCTGTAGTTGAAAGTCTTCTTAGAGGGACATCTGGAGTAAATGTAGTTTCTAGTGGAGAGCCAGGAGCAGCTGTTTCCATTAATATTAGAGGGGTTTCAAGTTTAACAGGTTCCAATCAGCCATTGTATGTAATTGATGGGATTGTAATGGATAGTTCTCAAGAATCCCTAACAGATCCAACCAATTTTCAAGGAGCGAGCAAAAGTGGTATAGGTGGTGTGGCACCAGAAGATATTGAGTCTATCCAAATCTTAAAGGATGCTTCAGCAACCGCTATATACGGTTCTTTAGGTGCAAATGGAGTTATTCTAATATCCACGAAAAAAGGGAAGTTGGGAGAACCAACTTTTAATTTCTCAACCAGTACAACCGTAGGAAAAGCAAATTTACCATATGATATTTTGAATACTGAAGAATACGTAGCCTTTACAAATGATAAATATACGGCACATCCAGATTCAAATTCAGGTACCGAGTATTTGTACCCTGAAGGAAGATTTCCATTTGAAATACGTGAAGACGGTTTGTATAATTTTATTTCAAGGAATGATGATGATAATAGCGGTGATTTAGATTTGATAGGAATTTACGAACCGATGGATTGGACAAGTTTGTATAGAACAACATATTCTACGAATACTAGGTTCACTGCCTCTGGAGGTACCGAGGATACAAAGTATTATAGTTCTATTGGTTACTTTCAACAAGAAGGAGTTTTAGCCAATGCATACTTGAACAAGTTAGATTTAAATTTAAATGTAAGTCATCGATTTAATAAAAAGTTCAAGTTAGGAGGAAAGGTGTCTTATTCTTTAAGCGAAAATTCGCTACCAGGAGTAAGTGGTTCAAATGCAGGAGAAACAAATTCTGTTTATAGACATATAAATGATAATTTTCCTCTTGAGTTGAGAGAAGATTTAGCTCCTTTAGATAATGAAAGTTTCCGCCTTTCACCAAGAGGTTGGGTTGAAGATTATGACAATATTTCAACTGAAAATAGAGTGCTTGGAAATATCTCTGTAGAATATAAATTAAGGAAAGATTTGATTTATAATTTTCGAGTTGGTGCCGATTATAGAAAAGCAGTGTTAGATATTTGGCAAGGAGTTGGTACAAATCAAGGGTTATCAAGAGAAGGAAGATATGCGAAGTCAAATCTAGATAGATTTTCATACAACCTAGACAATACAATTACCTATAAGCCAAAGGCAATAGGAGAACATAGGTATACTTTATTAGGAGGAATCGTTTATAACAGTACGAATTCAGAAAAAAACTATACCAGAGCATCCAATTATTCATTAGAAGGTCAGGAGAATCGTGGTAGAGATTTCTATGGAGCTTCCATTATAGAACCAACTGTTTATAATTATGGTCCAGAAAGAATGATTTCTTTTTTAGGAAGAGGTACTTATGGGTATAAAGATCGTTATAAAGTATCTGCTTCTTTACGTTATGATGGTTCTAGCAAGTTTATTGGAAAAAACAGGTATGGATTGTTCCCTGCAATAAGTGCAGCATGGGAAATTCATAAAGAATCATTTATTGATGATGAGGATACTGAAATTAATCAATTGAAATTGAGAATTGGTTATGGAGAAACAGGTAATCAAAGGGTTGGTAATAATTTAACGTATGTGAATTATAAAATTTCTCCTGAAGGTTATGCCGCGGCAAATAAAGATTTACAAATTGCCTACGAAAAAACGAATATTGCAAGTAAAGATTTGACTTGGGAAACGCAAAAGCAGTTCAATACTGGTCTAGATTTAGGTATGTTTTCAAACCGCCTTTCAGTAACTATAGATGCTTATAATAAACAGTCTGATGATTTATTAAATACACTTAGTATAGGTGGAAGTTCTGGTGATGATAGCATCGTTGTAAATCAAGGATCTCTTAATAATCAAGGGGTTGAAGTGGCGATTAATGGAGACGTTTTTAGAACCGATACGTTTACTTGGAACTTATTTGGAAGTTATTCGATGAATAAAATCGAAATTCAAAATTTAGGTCTTGTTGAGAGTGATTTTGGTTCTGCAGGTTCTTATGTAGGGTATTATGGAAGACCTATTCAGGTTGCAAATACTAATACCGTTCCAATGAATGTTTACTTAGAAGGGCAAGCACCTGGTTTGTTTTTCGGATATGAAACTAATGGAATTGTAACTGCTGATGATGTTGCCAATGGGAATACACAGGTTGAAGGGTTTTATAATATTGTTGATAAAAATGGTGATGGACAAATTACGGATGAAGATAAAACAATCATTGGAGACCCAAATCCAGATGCTATTTATTCTTTTGGGACTAATGTATACTATAAAAAATGGTCTTTCAATGCTAATTTTTATGGAGTTAAAGGTAATGATGTTTACAACGCAAATTATTTGACAGAGAATTATAGCGCAGAAAATAGATGGAATAATGTAAGGAGGGATTATGTACTAAATCGATATAGTAGTGACAATCCAGGGGGGACTCTACCTGATATTAACCTAAAGAAAGATGCGCTGAGCAACGCAGGTGTTTTAGATGTTGCCGTAGCTGATGGTAGTTATTTAAGATTGCAAAATATTAGTTTAGGATACGATTTTACACTTAGAAATAGTGGAATAAAGTCGGTGAAAGTTTTTGGATCCATGAGTAATGTATTCACAATTACAAAATATACAGGAGTAAATCCAGAGATTGCTTCGTTGCGCTTTACCCCCGGGGTAGCCGGTGTGGATATTGCGAGTCCACCTATTCAAAGTACGGTAACAATTGGAGCTTCATTAACATTTTAAACTAGAAAATCATGAAATATATTTATATCATAGTAATCGTAATAGCTCAGTCATTAGTCTCATGTGATCAAATTTTGGATGTAAGTGATAACTTAGCAGAAAGTGGAGCTTTAAATAAAGAGTTGTTGTATTCCTCTGAAGAGAATATAGAAGGAGTGGTGAATGGAGTGTATGCAAAATTTGCTTCAGAATTTTATAGTGGGGGTAACTTTTTTCAAATGACAAGTGCTCATACACCTTATTTTTCTAGTTCAGGATCTAAAGGAGAACAATTTGGAACATTTAATATTTCACCTTCATTGAAAAACTTAAATGATACTTGGATGGAAATTTATAGCTGTGTAGATCATGCAAATCATTTGATAGAGAATTTACACAAGCTGGCACCGGGCTTTTCAACAACTGAAAGAAATTTGGGTCAGGCACATTTTATTAGAGCCATAACGTATTTTGATTTAGTAAGAGTTTGGGGAGAAGTACCTTTAAGAACTGTTCCGGCTGAGCAAGGAACTTTGTTTTTATCTAAATCTTCAAAGCAAGAAATTTATGATCAAATTATAGCTGATTTAACCATTGCTAAAGAGTTATTGCCTTCAGAGGAGTACATCCCTGGTAGGCCCTTATCTTATGCTGCTAATGGGTATTTAGCAAAGGTATATATGAATATGGCAACAGAATCAGGTTTGTCAGGTTCATCAAGTGATTATTGGGAGTTGGCATATACAAATGCGAAAATTGTTGAGTCTTCCATGAAGTATAGCCTAGTTTCTAGTTATGAAGATTTATTTGCTGAAGGGAATGAAAACACTTCAGAAAGTATTTTTGAAATTCAATATACCGCCGGAGGTACTTCTACTAAAAGTGGTCAACATTCATTTATGACAGCTCCAGCAAAATCCATATACAATCAAAGAGATTCAGGTGGGAATTTAAGAGTAAATAGATTGGCATTACATGATCATTATATTGATTATAATGTAGCAACAACAGATGTTCATCCAGATCCTCGTAGAACGGTGGCATATGTTTCAGAACAATATACCGAAATCGTTTCTCCTTTTAAAGTTAGAAAAATTTACCCTACTCAATTCTCTGGAGGTTTTGCAGTCAATTGGATTAAAAAATATCAAGAAGTATCCAATACGAATATCAATTCCAACAGAAATCGAATGGTTTTTAGATATGCAGATTTGTTATTGATGCTAGCGGAGATTGAAAATGAAAGAGATAACTATCAATCGTCAAAAGACTATGTGAAATTAGTTTTAGATAGAGCAAATACTAGTTTATATGGACTATCTGGAATTCAGAGTATGATAGGTGGTGATGATTTAAGAGATAGAATTTTAAAAGAAAGGATCTATGAGCTTTTAGGGGAAGGACACGAATGGTTTGATTTACGAAGACAACAAAACGCGGGGGTTTCTTTTTTAGAAACGAGAATTGATAGAAGACAAGTTTTAATGACGGGAGGAGATCAGTTTGATACTAAGAATAAAACACAATTCCATAATATTTGGAATCCAGACTTATCTTTTGTTACAGATGATTCAGCCATATTGGAAAAGAACATGAGGTTTCCAATTCCTTCAAATGAAATTATTGGAAATAATGCTTTAGACAACAGTGATCAGAATATTGGATATTAAAATTGAAACTGATTGAGATGAATTAGCCCATGTAAAACATAGGTTTGACGCATAATATACCTATTCTGATACTCAGTGCACCTTAAAAATATTTCAATAAAGTAATTTAGTGGTCAAGACCAATGGAATATTTTCAGCAGCCCTTATCAGAAGGATTGGGTTTAGAAAAAGGTTAAGAATTTATATGAAAATTTAATTACAGAAAAACAAAGAAGGATGAAGATCATAAAAAAAAGTATTCAAGTTATGTTGCTACTTTCAGTAGTATTGATGTCTTGTGATTCTCAAAAAGAGAAAAGTAATTTAGACTATACATCTACGGAATTAAGTGCAGAAGAGAGAGTCAAGGATTTAATGTCTAGAATGACATTAGAAGAAAAAGTCGCTCAAATGTGTCAATACGTAGGTTTGGAACATATCAAGGCTGCTCAAAATGATCTTACAGAAGAAGATTTGGACGTAAATGATGCCAGAGGTTTTTATCCAGATTTAAGTATCAATGATTTGGTTGAAATGACCAAAGCTGGAAAAATTGGATCTTATTTGCATATTGTTACAGTGGAGGAAGCAAACTATTTGCAGTCTTTAGCGATGCAATCAAAATTTAAAATTCCTTTGTTGATTGGAATTGATGCCATTCATGGTGATGGTTTGTTTTCTGGAGCTACGATTTACCCGTCTCCAATTACACAAGCTGCTACTTGGGATGATGATTTATTATATAAAGTGAGTGCTCAAACAGCTACAGAAATGAGAGCAACAGGTGCACATTGGGCCTTTACACCAAATATTGATGTATTGAGAGATCCACGATGGGGTCGTACAGGAGAAACTTTTGGAGAAGATCCTTACCTAGTGGGTAATATGGGAGTTGCAACGATTGCTGGGATGCAGTCGGATGATTTTTCTGGTTCGGAGAATGTAATTGCCTGTGTAAAACATTTGGTAGCAGGAAGTCAATCATTGAATGGATTGAACGCGTCTCCTACAGATGTTTCTTATAGAACATTGATGGGAATATTTTTACCTCCTTTTAAGAGAGCGGTTAAAGAAGCAAATGTTTTTTCTATCATGACAGCGCACAATGAGGTAAACGGTATTCCAGCTCATATGGACAAACATATGATGACGGATTTGATGAGAGACCGTTGGGGATTTGATGGTTTTTATGTAAGTGATTGGAATGATGTGTCAAGAATAGATACATGGCATCATGTGGCAAAAGATTTCAAGCAAGCCACAGAATATTCTGTAGGTGCTGGTTTGGATATGCATATGCACGGTCCTCATTTTGCTGATTATGTAATTGAATTGGTACATGAAGGAAAGTTGCCTGAATCTAGAGTTGATTTGGCTTGCTCAAAAGTTTTAGAGGTTAAATTTAAATTAGGATTGTTTGAAAACCCATATATCAAAGAAGGTTCTTATGAAGAAGTGTTGTTCAATAAAGAACATCAAAAAACTTCTTTAGAGCAAGCAAGAAAAGGAATTGTTTTACAGAAAAACTCAGGGTTTTTGCCTTTGGGAAAAGGAGCTAACAAAACTATTTTTGTAACAGGACCTAATGCAAACAATCAGACAACTCTTGGGGATTGGGTGTCACCACAACCCGAAGAGAATATCATCACGATGTATGAAGGAATTAAAAAGTTAGGAGAAGAAAAGGGATATAAAGTAGATTACTTTGATTCTGGAGATAGATCAAGAAAAATGAAGGATGCTGATATCAACAAAGCGGCATCTTTGGCAAAAAAGGCAGATATCACAGTATTGGTATTGGGAGAGAATTCTTTCAGACATGATTGGCCAAATAAAACTACAGGAGAAAATATTGATCGAGCGACTTTGAAATTATCAGGGAAGCAAATGCAATTAGCGGATAAGATTTTAGCTTTAGGAAAACCAGTGGTAGTAGTTTATGTAAGTGGAAGCCCTATTGCTGAACCGAGCCTAGAAAAAAGAGCAAAAGCAGTAATCAACGCGTGGGAACCTGGAGCTTTCGGTGGACAAGCTACGGCTGAAATATTATTTGGAGAAGTAAACCCAAGTGCAAAATTACCGTTGACAATTCCAAGATCTGTGGGGCAGTTACAAATGGTATACAATCATAAACCAACGATGTATATTCATAAATACAACACAGAAAAGAAAACTCCTTTGCATCCATTCGGATTTGGATTGAGCTATACAAAATATGAAATTTCTCTACCAACAGTGTCTTCAGAGGTGCTTTCAAAAGATAAAAATGTTCAAGTATCTGTTGAGGTAACCAATAAAGGGAAAATGGCAGGTGAAGAAATAGTACAACTTTATATCAGAGATAATGTGAGTTCTGTTACAAGACCTGTAAAAGAATTAAAACGTTACCAAAGAGTTGCCTTAGAACCAGGAGAAACGAAAACAGTTACGATGGAATTAGATGCTGAAAGTTTAGCTTTTTATGACATAAACATGGAGTACTGTGTGGAGCCAGGAAGTTTTAAAATTATGGTTGGGAACTCTTCTGCAGACAAAGATTTAAAGGAAACTTCTATTGAGGTTAAGGAACGAATTATATTAAAAGATTAAGCCCATAACGGGTACTAAGTGAAAATTCTCAGCGGCATTTGTCACATTCTGGGAAATAAAATTTTAGACTTATGAAAAACATAAAAAATACAACCTTCACGCTCTTGTCCTTGGTTTTACTAATTGTTGCGTCCTGCGGAACAAAAGTAAAGGGAAAGAAATCAGAAAAACGTCCAAATGTAATTTACATTATGGCAGATGATTTAACCACACAAGCCATTAGTGCTTATGGAGGTATTTATAAAGATATTGCACCTACCCCTAATATCGATAGAATAGCGAAGGAAGGGATGTTATTTCAAGATGTGTTGTGTACCAATGCGATTTGTGGACCAAGTAGATCTGCAATTTTAACTGGAGATTACAGCAATGTGAACGGTTATTATAAAAATGAAAGTGGTGGTAGATTTGATGAAAATAAATGGACTTTTCCACAAGAATTTCAAGCAAATGGATACGCAACAAGTTTGTTTGGTAAATGGCATTTAGGTTCAGAGCCAAAAGGTTTTGATTCGTATAAATACCATGCAGCAGCAGGTCAACAAGGACATTATTGGGATCCAAAATACAACGAAAATGGAAAAGAAGTCGTTGAAAAAGGATATGCTACAAACATCAGTACGGAGTTTGCTTTGGATTGGTTAGAAGAGAACAAAGGTTCAGAAAAACCATTTATGATGTTGTTGCAATACAAAGCACCACATAGACCGTGGGAGCCAGATCATAAATATGAAACTTTATGGGATGATATTGACATGCCTTATCCAGTTACGTATAACGATACCTATGAAGGTAGAGAATTAACTGCGGGAGATTCTGAGATGACGATGGAATATTTCAGTAGAAGAGATATGAAAATGAAAAGACCAGAAGGCTTGAAAGGGAAAGAAGGTGTGAAATGGGATTTTTACGGTGCGAAACCAGGTGAAATTGTAACTCAAGAGGGAATGACTTTTGAGGAAGGTAGAAACTGGAGATACCAGACGTATATCAAAGATTATTTGGCCTGTGTAAAATCGGTTGATGATAATATTGGAAGAGTATTAGATTATTTAAAAGCGAATAATTTGGAAGAAAATACCATTATAGTTTTGACTTCTGATCAAGGGTTTTATTTAGGGGATCATGGATTTTTTGATAAGAGATTCATCTATGAAGAATCTTTAAGAATGCCTTTTATTGTTCGTTATCCTAAAAAAGTAAAAGCAGGGAGTGTCAATGAAGATATTATTACCAATGTTGATTTCGCTCCAACTCTAATGGAATTGGCAGGTGTCGAAAACAAACAAAAAATGCATGGTAAAAGTTTTGCAGCTTCTTTAGAAGGGAAAACTCCAAAGGACTGGCAGGATGCAATGTACTATCACTATTATGAATTTCCATTTTGGCATCATGTGCAACCGCATTACGGAATTAGAACGGAAAGATATACTTTGGCGCATTTTTATTATAGTATTGATGTTTGGGAGTTATATGATCTTGAAAAAGATCCAAATCAGATGAATAACATCATTAATGATCCTGCATATCAAGATATCATAGTAGGCTTAAAGGCGAAGCTTCGCACTTTAATGGCTGAGGTGGGTAATGATAAAAGTTTGGAAGATTATAGAAAGATTACGGATACAGATTTTGGAAGTATCATTGATCACCATGGAGAAGCTTCAGTTCAAGACTTATTAACTAAATAAAACCAGTATGAAAATAACAAAATTCCTATTCATAGTAGTCCTGTTTTCTTTAACGTCTTGTATGGCGCAAAAAAAGAAACAAGGCAAACAAGTTGAACAAAAGAATATTTTGTTCTTAGCAGTGGATGATTTAAAGCCTTTGATTTCTGCTTATGGTGAGAAACAAATGCACACGCCTAATTTAGATCGTTTGGCAAAAATGGGTGTTATTTTCAAAAATGCGAATGTGCAACAGGCCGTTTGCGGACCGTCTAGAGCTAGTATCATGACTGGGATGTATCCAGACAATACAAAAGTTTGGGATTTGCATACGAATTTTAGAGAATCTGCTCCGAATTTAAAATCAATGCCAGAGTATTTGATCTCTCAAGGCTATGAAACAACGGCAGTTGGTAAAATATATCACAAAGGTTCTTCTTCTAAAGGGCACGATGGTAAAAGTTGGTCTATTCCACATACATTACCTGAAAATTATCCAAAGAAGTTTGGAAAACCGATGTATGCTTTTTATCAAAATCCGGAGACCAAAGCAGCCATGGCTGAGCTTAAAAAACAGGCGTTGGCTAAAGGCTTAAAGAAATACGGAAAGCAAAGTAAGTTCGTATTTAAAACATTGAAGCCAAGTTCTGAGTGTATTGAAGGACCTGATGAGATGTATCAAGATGGTTTGTATACGGTTGATGCCATTAGAAAGTTGGATGTTTTGTTGAAAAATGACAAACCTTTTTTCTTAGGAGTAGGATATCAAAAACCGCATTTGCCATTTGTAGCGCCAAAAAAATATTGGGATTTATATAAACGTGATGAAATTGGATTGGCACCCTTTCAAGAGTTAGCTGAAGGAACACCTAAAGTTGCCTATCATTCTTTTGGTGAGATCAGAGCTTTTTCTGACATCGATAGTAGTTTGGGTATTGGCGATAAGATGCCAGTTGACAAACAAAGAGAATTGATTCATGGATATATGGCTTGTGTTTCTTATGTAGATGCACAGATAGGAAAATTATTAGATGCTTTGGAAGACAGAAATATTTTGGAAAATACTGTCATCGTTTTATGGGGAGATCATGGATATCATTTAGGAGATCATACAGAGTGGTGTAAACATTCTAATTTTGAGCAAGCAACGAGAATACCTTTGATGTTTGCCGGGCCCGGTGTTGAAAAAAACAAGCAAGAAAATACTCCTGTTGAATTGGTAGATGTTTTTCCAACTTTATTCGAATTGGCAGGTGTAAAAGGAACGGATGTAGATGGTAAATCATTAGTGCCATTATTAGACGGAAATAAGAAAACTGCTATCGATGTAGATTATGCCATAAGTCAATACCCTAGAGGAAAAGATAAAATGGGATATTCTATCAGAACGGATAAGTATAGATATACAGAATGGCATAAAAACTCATATAAGAGTTATAAGTCCTATAAAGATTCTAATATCATCGGAAGAGAATTGTATGACTATGTAAAAGATCCAAACGAGACTAAAAACTGGGTAAAAGAGAAAGAATACCAAGCGATAGTTTCGGATTTAAAATCTAAGTTGAAAACACATTTAAATACCATAGAAAAAAGATGAGATTTTTTAAAGTGATTGTATTGTTTTTGTTGTTTGTTCAGTCTGTTTTTTCACAAGGCAAACCAAATATTGTTATGATTGTGGTGGATGATTTTGGATATCATGATATTGGCTATCACGGTTCTCAAATACATCAAACCCCAGCGATAGATAATTTAGCAAAAACGGGAGTTGTTTTTCAAAATGGTTACAGTAGTTACCCAAGATGTACCCCTTCTCGTTATGGAATGTTTACCGGGACTTATCCTGTAAACGAAAGCAAGGGATATTTGGGAGGAATTCCATCTGAGAAAAATTTTATCCGTCAATTCAATGAGGCGGGCTATAAAACTTCTTATACTGGGAAATGGCATATTGGAGGAGAAGAAAGTAGTCCAACTGGATTTGGTTTTCATAATTCTTATGCGGCAGGACATGCTGGTGGTGTAGATACACGTCATTATCCTTTCAATACTAAAACTTTAGAAAAAGCAAAGGCAAACGAAGGGAAAAAGAAAAAAGGTCATGGTGAGAAATATCCTGTTTTAAACGTTACCGAAGACGGAAAAAAAGGAGATTATTTATCGGATGTATTAACGGATGCAACTATTGGATTTATCGAAAATAGAGATAAGAAGAAGCCCTTTTTTACAGTTTTGGCTTATTATGCCGTTCATACTCCGATAGAAGCAAAAAAAGAGGATGAAAAAAGAAATCAAAAAGAAATTGATGCCTTTGATTATGGAGATGGACCTGAGTATATCAAAGAAGGTACGGGTAGAAGAAAAATGCGCCAAGACAATGCAGCTTATGCAGGGATGGTGGAAAATGTAGATGAAAATATTGCTAGAGTTGTTGCAACCTTAAAAAAAGAAGGTTTGGATAAAAATACCATCATCGTTGTAACTTCAGATCACGGAGGTTTGTCTAATGGTGGTTTCAAGGGGCAGCGTTTGTTGGCAACAACCAATTTACCTTTCAAAGCAGGAAAAGGTTGGTTGTATGAAGGTGGAATCAGAGTTCCGTATATCATCAATTGGCCGGGAACTTTAAAACCAAAATTTGATCAAGAGTCTATTGTATTGGGGATGGATATCATACCCACTTTATTGGATTTGTCGATTGAGAAAAAAGTAAAAGGCATCGATGGTAAAAGTTTCAAATCGGTTTTAGAAGGAAAAGAAACCTGGGAAGATAGAACTGTTTTCTGGCGTTCGATTAAAGCACGTCCACATAGTACGGGTGATGGAAAAACAGAAGTGGTGCGTTCAGGTGATTACAAATTACTTTATTTTAAGGATACGGATACGGTTGAATTGTACAATGTGGTCAAAGATGAAGGCGAATTAAATGATCTTGCAAGTGCAGAACCTCAAAAGAAAAAGGAATTGATGGAACTTCTAAAAGCATGGAAAAAAGAATATTTGATTCCATCGAAAGTAAAAATTTACCCACCAAAAAAATAATTATGTTTCGAATTACGAATTGGGCAGCTATTGTTTTTCTACTCTTGGTTTTTGCTTGTAATAGCTCAAAAAAAGCTGTTGTAAATCAAAGCTTGATTCAGAATAATACAACCACTAAAAAAGTGTTTTTATTTGCCGGTCAGTCCAATATGGAAGGGAGAGCTGACGCTGATAAAATTCCATTGGAAGATGTTGAAAGATTGGAGGCTGTAAAGCATAGAATTCAATTTTATTACAATTCAGAACCTGTAAGTCCATTAAAAGTAACCACAGGTAGTACTTATGTTCAGAAAAAATTTAGCCTGACAAATGTTTTTGGACCGGAGTTGTTTTTTGGGATTGAACTTGCTGAGGCTTATCCGAACGAAGAATTTATTTTTATCAAAAGATCCAAAGGCGGTACTTCTTTATACGGTGCTTGGAATCCTAATTGGACAGAGGAAAAAGCAGCGTTGACCAATGAATTGAAAATTCCAAAATTGTATAGTGAATTTATTTCTTTGTCGAGATCAGTATTGGATTCTATGCCAAAAAATGCCTACGAAATTTGTGGTATGCTTTGGGTACAGGGAGAAGCTGATACCAATACGAAAAGAGGATTGCAACCAAGTGAAAGTTATGGAGATAACTTAACAACTTTGATTCATTCTGTGCGGGAAGAGTTTGAACTTCCTGAAATGCCCTTTTTATTGTTTCAAGTCGGAGGTGGTAAGGTAGTAGAAGGAATGCTAAAAGTAGCTGAAAACGATACATATGTTGGGATGATTCCTCAATCATCAGATAAAAAATCGAAGGACTATTATCCTAAAAACCCCTCTCCTTTAGGGCATTATGTGACAAATTCTATGAAGAGGATTGGAACGGAATTTTTTAGTTTGTATCAAGAGCTTTATGTAAATGAGTATTTAACTAAATAAATAGATGCGAATTATATTTAAATATTTTTTTCTTTTGCTAATTTCATGCTCAAGTTTCTCTTGTATTTCCCAAAAGAATGCGGGAATTGAAAAAGAGCTTAAAGAGGAAGAGCGTGCTAACTTATTGGTTGGTGCGACTTTGAATTACCATGAGTTAGATACCGAAAAAGAAACTTTATATAGAGAGCATTTCTCCTATTTAACACCAGCAAATGCAGCAAAGCAGTCTGCTGTATACGCAGAACCAAATAAATGGAAATGGACTAAAATTGATGCGTTTTTGGACTTTGCCAAAGAACATCAATTGCAAGTTAGAATCCATGGACCTATAAGTCCACAAGCTTCTAAATGGGCAAAGGATGATGTACGAACGCCTACCGAATTAGAAGAAAATATGATTGATTTTATGACCGCTTCTGCCAAGAAATACAACGAAATTTCTGAGGTAAAGTGGATGGACGTGGTCAATGAAACGATACTAAAAGACGGAACTTGGTTTGGACCTAAACCAGGGGTAGATAAATGGGAAAACCCATGGTTGCATATGGGCTTGGATGAAAATGGTTTTCCGTTGTATATATTAAAAGCGTTTGAATTGGCTACAGAGCACGCACCAAATATAAAATTGGTCTACAATCAAAATTCAGGTATGGAAACTGTGATGTGGGGCAAGGTAAAAGAAACCATACTTTATATCAGATCTAAAGGATATCGTGTGGATGCGATCGGGTGGCAAGCACATTTACTATTGGGAGCTAAAAGAGCAGACTTTGTTGACAATACAGCTGCAACCATGCAAAAACTGTCTGACTTAATTGATTGGGCACATGCGCATGATTTGTCTTTTCATGTAACCGAATTGGATTATTTGGTAAAAGAAGATGAAGATAAAACACAAGAACGATTGACACAAAAAAGAGTGTATCAAGCAATTGTAGATGTTTTGTTAGAGAAAAGTAAACAAGGAGAGGTTACCTTAAATCTTTGGGATTTAGGAGAACGTTACAAAGCAGGGACAGGTTATTTTCAATCTATTTATGATGAGAATTTACAACCTACTCCAGCCTTTTCTGTCATTCAGCCCCTAGTTACTGATTAACCCAAGTTTAAAAAGCACTCATTTTCTTTGGGTTGTTGTTGCCAATAGTTTTTGGTAACTTATAAACACATTAAATCATAAAAAATGAATAAAAGAAATTATCTATTCCTATTTCTGGTAATTAGTAGTTTTTACACTATTGCTGCACAGCAAAAGTCCCCGAATATAATATTTATTGAAGTAGATGATTTGATGCCTCGATTTATGAATAAATTAGGAGAAGGTTTTGGTCATACGCCAAACATAGATAAATTGGCTACCAATGGAGTGCATTTTCCACATGCCGTTGCACAAGGTCCTATGTGTGGCCCTTCTAGAAATACCTTAGTAACCGGTTTGTATTCACATAATTTAGGGTTTTATAAAAATGGAGATATGCATTTTTTACCGAAGGATATTTGGACTTTCCCAAAGGTTTTTCAAGAAAATGGATACCAAACGGCCTATGTCGGAAAATCCCATATCAGACCGCAAGATAGAAAACAGTCTAAGGCAGAGGCATTAAAAGTTTATGGTTTTGATTTTGTAAATGCTTCTGGAGAACGTCATGCTTTGTGGAGAGATTTAAAAAACGGGAAGGAGGTTAGTGAAATACCCTTTATCAAGCATTTGAAAGCCCGTGGTAAATACGAACAGTTTTTAAAAGACAATGCAGCGCCTGGTCATAAAATGCGAAGTACCATGCAAGAGGATGTTGACTACTTGGATGGGTATATGGCGCATGTAGCTGTAGATTGGTTAGAGACTAAAAAAGATACTTCAAAACCATTTTTTATGTGGTTTAATTTTTGTCTTCCACACGGTCCCTATGATGTTCCTCAACGTTATTATGATATTGCAAATAAAATAAAAGTTCCTGAACCTAAAACGGATAAATTTGGACATTTCGTGCCAGAACCACTATTGGCAGGAAATAAACCAGCGGATGCTAAAAAACTTCCAAAAGAGAGGTTAGGTGAGGTAGCAAATGTTGCTTTTATGGATAAGATGCTTGGAAATTTAATGGCTTCCTTGGAAAAAACGGGTGATCTTGAAAATACGATGGTTGTATTCTTTTCTGACCATTCTATATTTTTAGGAAATCACGGTCGTTCTCATAAAACAACTTTATTTGAAGAGGCTTTGAATACTTCTATGATTGTTAGTTATCCCAAACTTTTTCCAAAAGATCAGATAAATTATCACCCAATGGAATTGTTGGATTTGATTCCAACTGCCTTTGATGTAGCAGGTTTTGAAAACCCAAATAAAATGGCTAAAAATGGGGTAAGTATGGTTCCTGTGTTGACCGGTAAAACTAAAAAAGTGAGAAACTATGCTTTTTCTGAAGTATATGGGGCTCAATCTGCAACTGGAGAAAGATATAGATATATTATTAGCGAAGGTTATGAGATTTTATACGATAGGTTGAAAGATCCTTATGAGATGCATAATATCGCTAAAGAGGAAAAGAAAATTACAGCTGAAATGCGAAAATCTGTTGAGGATTGGATGAATGGAAGTGGAGCTGTTTTAGAGCCAAAGACCCATTGATATCTCATCAAAGGTTTGATTAGCGTCTTGTTTGACAATATTTATACCTTTTCTGATTGCTAGAGTAACCAACAACTCTTTTCTAAAAGTTAATTTGCTGTCAAGAAATTAATATTTTTAATAATGAATACTCAAATGAGATTTTTAGTTGTTTTATGCACACTTGTTTTTATGATTGCCTGCAAAGGAAATCAAGCAACCGAAAATAAGCAGATGCAACAAGTGCCTCCAAATATTATTGTGATTCATGTTGATGATTTAGGCTACCACGATTTAAGTGTGCACGGCTCTAAAATTTATCAAACACCACATATAGATCAGTTGGCGAGTGAATCTTTTGAATTCGTAAATGCCTATGCAAATTATCCAAGATGTGTGCCTTCTAGGTTTGCGATGATGACCGGTAAATATCCCATTCAAAATGGAGATGTTCCTGATGATGGTTTTGAAATGAAAGGAGTTGCTGCAAATCAAAATTTTATTGAGCAATTCAATGCATCGGGTTATCAGACTGCCTATTTTGGAAAATGGCATTTAGGTCATGACGAACAAAGTCCAAGAGGATTTGGATATCAGCACTCCTTTGCTGCCGGTGCAGCAGGTTCCCCTATAAGTTTTATATATCCTTTCAATACACCTAAAGGACACAATAGAAATGTGAAAAAGAGCCCTATTGTAGATATCGAAGAAAAAAGTTCAGAGGGAGATTATTTAACAGATAAGCTAACCACAGAATTTATTTCTTACTTGAAACAGAAAGATCAAAAAAAACGGGTGATGGCTGTGTTAGCGTATTACGCCGTGCATCAGCCTTTGGAAGCTAAGAAAAAGGATATCGAAAGAAATAAAAAAGAAATTTCAGCATTTGATTTTGAGAATACCCCTGAGTATATTTCTGAAGGAACCGGTAGAACTAAAATGCGCCAAGACAATGCCACCTATGCTGCGATGGTAGAAAATTTAGATGTCAATATTGGTAGAATTATGAAAACCTTGACGGAATTAGGCATGGATGAAAATACCATAGTGGTTTTTTCTTCAGATCATGGAGGATTGTCTAATGATGGGCTTAAGAAAAGAGGATTGGCAACGAGCAATTCTCCGTTAAGAGCCGGAAAAGGTTGGTTGTATGAAGGTGGAATTAAAGTGCCTCTTTTTGTACGATGGAAACATAAAATTCAAGCTCAAAAGGAAGAAAAATCTGTTGCGATGTTGATGGATGTTTTTCCAACCTTATTGGAATATGGTACAGGAAAAAAAATTGCAGGGGTCGATGGAACAAGTTTAAAACCCGTTATAGAAGATAAAGCATCCAATAATGACAGGGTGGTGTATTGGCACTCTTCTAAAGCACGGCCAAAAAATACTGGGGATTCTAAATCGTCAGCTATTAGAGAAGGAAATTTAAAACTGATTCATTTTTATGAATCCAATACGATAGAATTGTATGATTTGTCTGTAGATAATTCAGAGCAATATAATTTAGCTGCAGAACAACCTGAAGCAGCAAACCGATTGTTAAAAAAACTAAATCAATGGAAAGAAAATTTTTAAACTTAAATAAGTTTGTTTCAGTCTTGTTTTTTCTGGGAAGTCTTTCAATGACTTATTCTCAAGAGATTTTGAAGCAAGGAAAAGATATTGTCAATAACAATAACTTAAAATATACGCGTACCAACAAAGAATTTGGAAATGTATCTTTTATAAAAAACATGGAAAATGTTGAGGATGTATTAGCAATAGAAACTACTGTAAGACCTCAATTTATTTACAAAGCTTCTACGGCAATTCCAATTAAAAAAATGGCACTTGAAAAAGGTCAAAAAGTATTGGTTGCCTTTAAAGGAAAAACTGTTTTCTCTGGTTTAGAGACAGGAGAAGCAAGATTTTTATGGGTATTAAATCAAACAGGAGATTATAAAGGAAATATTTCATCCACAATTAGCTTGTCTAAAGAATGGAAACAGTATTATATCCCTTTTGAGATCACTCAAGATGTAAAAAAAGAAAAGCTGAGGATGGCCATACAATTTGGGTATCAGCCTCAGAAAGCCTTGTTTTCTGATATAGAAATTTTGGTATTCGATAAGACTGTTCCTTTAGAAAAACTTCCGAAGACAAAAATTAAATATGTTGGGATGGAAGAGGATGCTGCATGGAGAAAGAAGGCTCTAGCAAATATTGAATCGATTCGAAAAGGAACGTTTAACCTTCGTTTTGAAAAAAATGGAGTGCCTTTGAAAAACAAGCAAATAGAAATCAAACAAATCAAGCATGAGTTTTCTTGGGGAGCTACGATAAATGCTGCGGATATCTTAAATGATAAAAATCAATTGAAATATTTGTCAAGAGATTTTAACGAGGTTGTGTTTGCAAATGACCTAAAAATTAAAAGTTGGCATCGAGAAAAAAATAGGGCAAGAACTTTGGCTGCGATGGAAGCTATTGGAGAAACGGATTTAAAACTCAAAGGACATGTTTTGATATGGCCAGGATTTCAATATCAGAATAAAGAAACCAGAACCATGGAAAATAATCCGGAGGAGTTGACAAAATTGATTCGAGATCATGTTGTGAATATTACGGAAACTACCAAAGGGAAAGTCTCGCATTGGGATGTGGTAAATGAAGCCTACACAAACAAAGATTTTCAAAGAATTACAGGATCTGAAGAAATTCTATATGATGGATTTAGAATTCTAAAAGAATTGCAACCAACGGTGGGTAGGTTTACCAATGAATATGGAATTATTAGTAAAGGAGGTATCGATTTTGAAAAGCAGCAGTGGTATTATGAATATATCAAAAGAATAGATAAAAACACAGGTGGATTGGTAGATGGAATCGGAATACAATGTCATATAGGTTCGGATTTGACGCCACCAGAGAAAGTGATTTCCATCTTGAATTATTATGGGACGTTGAAGAAAAAAATTAGCATTTCTGAGTTTACCATGGAAATAAAAGATGATGAAGTGAGAGAAAAATATACCGCTGATTTTATCATTGCAGCATTCAGTCAGCCGAACGTAAGCGAATTTTTATTTTGGGGATTTCATGCCGAAGGAAATCCAAAAGCCATTTTATATCATAAAGATTGGACGTATTCCCCTATGGGAAAAGCCTATCACGATTTAGTTCTTGATAGATGGCAAACTGAGTTGAAGGAAAAAACAAACAAAGAAGGACAGCTTTCTGTAAATGGTTTTTACGGAACTTATGAGTATCGCTACAAAGAAAAAGGAAAAATTAAAAAAGGTGTTTTCTACTTAAAGAAAAGTGGAGCTAAAGAATTAAAAATTGAATTGAAATGAAAAATAGCTTGTTTATAATGCTATTGTTGTTGACTTTCAGTTTAAAAAGTCAAGTACAACATCCCAATATTCTATGGATAGTGTGTGAAGATACGAGTCCGACTTTATCGATGTATGGAGACAACACCGCCAAAACACCAAATTTGGATGCTTTTGCAAAAGAGGCGATGGTTTTTGAGAATGCTTTCGCAACAGTTGGGGTATGTGCACCTTCAAGATCAACGATTATAACTGGAATGTATGCCACGAGCATAGGTACCATGCATATGCGTACAGGAATGGATATTCAGTCTTGGGGAAAAAGAGTTTATAAAAACGACATTCCGGTGAATGATATCGAAAAGAATCCAATCATTCAATATTCAGCTGTGATTCCGACTTCGGTAAAATGTTTTCCGGAATATTTAAGAGCCAATGGCTATTTCTGTACCAACAATCAAAAAACGGATTACCAATTTGCAGCACCAGTTACGGCATGGGATCAAAATAACAACAAAGCACATTGGCGAAATACACCGAAAGGAAAACCTTTCTTTTCAGTTTTTAATATAGATTTGACACATGAAAGTAAGTTGTGGAAACATGAAAAATATGCCTTAACGGTGAATCCTGATTCAGTGGAAGTGCCACCCTATTTACAAGACACATACATTTCAAGAAAAACAATTGCTCGGAATTATAGCAATATTGAAATGATGGATAAAAAGTTTGGAGAGTTGATAAATCAATTGAAAAAAGATGGTTTGTATAACAATACAATCGTGTTTTTTTATAGTGATCATGGAGGTCCTTTGCCACGTCAAAAAAGAGAAATCTTAGACTCAGGTTTAAAAGTTCCATTGATGATAAAATCCATCGATTCTAAAACTATTGGTAGAACAGATCGTTTGGTTTCGTTTGTCGATTTAGCTCCAACCATGTTGAGTTTGGCAAATGTAAACGTGCCAAAATATATGGATGGAAAGGCTTTTTTAGGTATTCATGAAAAGAAAGATAGGGAATATGTTTATGGAAGTTCTGATCGCTTTGATGAGTATACAGATAGAATCCGATCTGTTAGAGATAAACAGTTTTTATATCTGAAAAATTATTATCCAGAATTAAAGAAATACAAAGATCTTAGTTATAGAAAACAGGTGCCATTAATGTTGGATCTATTGAATTTAGCAGGAGCGAATGAGTTAGATGCGATACAGCGTATTTGGTTTGATACTAAAACGGAGGAAGAATTGTACGATTGTATTTCGGATCCTCATAATCTTAACAATTTAGCGAATAAGCCTGAATTTGACCAAGAACTGAAAAGAATGCGAAAAGCTTTGAAGGCACAGAAATCTAAAGATTATGCCAAGCAGCCCGAGGCAGAAATGATTGCGAAAATGTGGCCCGATAATATACAGCCTCAGACGAAACCAGTTTTGGTGCAGCAAAAAAAAGGAAAGATTACTTTAAAGTGTAAAACAAAAGGAGCTTCTATTGCTTATTTTGTGAGTGATAAAAACAATTTGAAATTAGATTTTAATAGTGGTTGGCAATTGTATTCTAAGCCAATGAATTTAGAAAGTGGACAGTTTCTTTATACGATGGCAGAAAGAATAGGATTCAAAGCAAGTGTCATAGAATCAACAAAAATTCAATAATTATGAAAATCATCAGGTATATATTTTTAGTATTCGTTTATATGCTTTCTTTGAAAG
>NZ_JAQWGB010000023.1 GCF_029238425.1 Flavicella sp. | reverse complement strand
AAGTAAGTGAGTGCAATCCATAATAGATAGAATACCCTGTTTCTAAATAATTAACCGGACTTAACACACCGTCTTCAGACAGTTTACACAGTTGAATACTTGCATCATCTCTAGTACCTACAGCCAACAAAGCTTCGTTATTTTTGGTAGAGATAATCTCTATTCTAGTTTGACCAGATAATTTTGTGTTTTCATCATCTTTCAAAACAAAATGAGGTTTTAACGCTCCATTTCTTCCTGCTTTAAAAACGCTCACTCCATCACCGTGATAGACAAAATCTTTCTTTTTAATAAAGTTTCCTCTTTTGTAGTATTTATGATGTCTGTGACCAACAATTACATAATAATTTTTTCCTAACTGAACTCCAGTTACTGGATAAGCTCCTGTTAAATAACGATCCGTTTCGTTATCGTCAATATTGTTTACATTTTTAAACTTTCCACTTTCATAGACTTTAAAACTGCTGACACCATTGTCTTGAAAACCGCTGGTATACAAATACGTTCTACCTTTTATTTTATGGGTATACATTCCAATAATCCCATCAGTATGAATTTTCTCATCATCTTTCATAGATTGAATGTGAGTCAACTCCCCATTTTTTTCAATTCTAAAAGAACTTAGTCCAGGAGTTTCTTCTAAACCTCCTACAAATAAATAAGAAGCCTTTTTCATGTGGATTACTTGCAAGGTAATGGCAGTACCCAAATACGTCTCTTCAGTATCCTCTTTTAGAGCAACGCGTTCTAAGGAACCGTTATCATCAATAGCAAAAGTTTCAATAGCATTTCCATGTTTGTTTGCTACAAAAAGAAAATCATTCCCTTGAACATTATCTGCTACCATCCCTCTGGCAGGGCCTTTTTTCATGTACAATTCATGGTTGCTGATAGACGTTAAAAGCCCTAAACTATCCAAACTAAATACATCGATATTTCCGAAACCTCCGGCATATACAAATTGCTTTCCTCCTTTTTTATAGCTGGTAACGGTTACCGTATTCTTTGCCGACAATTCTTTGAAATCTGTTCTGTACAAAGTTGGTTTTTCTCCGGTTTGAGCGATTGCTAGCTGAACTAAAAACAATGCCGTTAGGAATACGTACTTTTTAATATGATTCATAATTAAATTGATTGTTAGATTATTTTAAAACTGATTTAGCACCTATGGTTGCGATTTCTCTATCTTGCTCAATAGTTCCACCACTCACACCAATAGCTCCAATAATTTTTCCGTTTTTATCTTTGATTGGAATTCCTCCAGGAAAGGTAATCAATCCTCCATTAGAGTGTTCAATATTATAGATGATACCGCCTGGTTGCGTAAGCTCTCCTAATTTACCTGTATCAATATTAAAATACCTAGCCGTTTCTGCTTTTTTTATGGCCACATCTATACTTCCTAAATAGGATTCATCCATACGAAGAAAAGCTTTCAGATTCGCGCCTGCATCAACTACAGCGATATTGACCAATACGTTGGATTCTTCTGCTTTTTTCTTAGCAACCAACACAGCATTCAAAGCTTGTTCGGCAGAAATATCATGTGTGATTTGTGCTTCTAATGAGCTGGATAAAACTGTAAATACAAATATAACAATGTAGGCATGTATCCTTTTAAGTACTTTCATAGTTCTTTTAAAATTGTTCAATTATTAACTTTATTCATTGTGAATGGCAAAGTTTATTTTTTTCAAGGAACAATTTGTTGAACTAGTTCAACTTTTTGGAAAAAGACCAATAAAAGTAAGGAATGGGGATAGAATCATATTCTAAAATCAATCCGGTAAATCCTCGCAGATAAATCCATGATTGGTTACCAATTGCACAACAGCATCAGATTGTAAATCGCTAGCAGATTCTATGCGCAATACTTTATCCACATCTTCAAAATCTATAGACCAAGTATAAATAAAAGGATGTCTTCTAAAGATAGCTCCAAACATTCTAGCTTTTCGTCTTGACTTGATATTCGTTTTAAAAATCATCAAACTCATAACAGTTTTTTTAAAATTACAATCCTAGTTTTGAAAACACCTCGTACACCAAAACCGCTGGCCAAACCAATGATTTCAACACTCCTAATGCACCTGCACCAAAACCTGTTGCAGTGGATAAAAAATAAATAGCAGAACCAAACATTCCCATTCCATATAGGCAACTCATGGAAGAATTATTTGAAGTTTTAGATTGACATTTTTCTTTAAATTCTTGTAGTTTTATAGTTTCCATAATTTTTAGGTTTTTAATTGTTTCTCAAATATCTAACAACTAAATGACCTGCTCAATTCTATTATGCAAAGCGGAAAATAATGTCTGCGAAATGGCCTTTTCAATCGGTAACTCCGTATTGTAAAATGGATCGATGTTTAGGAAAAAAATTCGAGTCTATCTCTCCTAAAACACATGCTATCCAAAAAGGAAAAAAGCAGAAAAGACTTATTTAGCATCTTTAGTAAACTAAATAAACTATGTGTTATGAATTTTATTAAAAAACCCTGTTTTATATGTATCTGAAATAGGAATTATTTCTTTACCAATATGAATTCTACTTCGCTCTATAGAATCAATTTTATGCAAAGAAACCATATAAGATTTATGCACTCTACACACCAAATCCGAAGGAATCATTTCTTCCAACTCTTTGAAATTTTGCAAAGTCATAATGCGCTTTTCTGTGGTATGAATTCTACGATAATCACGCATTCCTTCAATAAAAATAATATCCTGCAACATTATTTTCTCCAAACGATTTTCTGTTTTTACAAAAATATAATCCTGAGAAACGGTTTGAGGAATTGTATGCTGAATATTTCCCAAAGCTTTGGTAACCGCTTGTAAAAAACGTTCAAAATTAAAAGGCTTCAACAAATAATCCGTGATATTTAATTCATAGCCTTTTAGCGCATATTCTTGATAGGCTGTGGTAATGATTACCTGACTTTCTAACTTAGTGCTTTCTAACAATTCTATGCCTGTTAGTTCGTCCATATTGATGTCTAGAAACAACAAGTCTACCTTATGTAATTTCAAATAAGCGAGTCCCATCAAGGCATTGTCAAAAGTTGCCTCTAAATTTAAAAAGGGAATTTTTTCAACAAATAATTTGGTACGCTCCAAGGCAAGCGGTTCATCTTCAATAATGATACAGCTATATTTATTCATGACAAATGCTAACGTTTACAGAATAGGTATTGTTTTCTTTTTGAACCTCCAAGGTATGGTTATTTTTATACAATAGCTGTAATCTTTTTTCAATCAAATCATTTCCTAGTCCATTACTTCCCTCTTTCACCTTTCTATTTGGGTCGTATTTATTGACACAGGTCATTCTGATACAATCGGACTCAATAGAAATTTTTATCTGTATAGCATTGCTCAATTTTTTGTTGGTACAATGCTTAAAGGCATTTTCAATAAATGGAATAAATATCATAGGTGCAATTTTTCTATCCTTTGCAAGTCCTTCGATGCTATATTGTATATAGTCAGTATTCGCAGTTCTAATTTTTTGCAACTCTATATACTTCTCTATGTACTCAATTTCTTTTGAAAGCAATACCTCTTCTGTTTTGGTTTCAAAAAGCATAAATCGCATAATATCTGATAGCTTATTCAAATAATCAGAAGCCTCCTCTTGATCTTTTAAAATCAACACATCAATATTATTAATTGTATTAAATAAAAAATGAGGATCTAATTGAGATTTCACTAAAGCCAATTCTATTTTATGGTTTTTTTCTATCAAAGCTTCTTTCAATTTCATATCGTGAAACCAAGTAATAAATCCTTGAATCACCAAAGCGATTACCCCACTAATGGTTGCAATAAAAGCAATGAAAATTACAATCCCCGCGAAAGCATCCTCCTCCTCACTAGAGCAGGTATCGCTTACAAAATTAAAAAGCATGGCATACCCTATCAATCCCGCAATGGCAGATATTACAAGTCCGTATACCAATGTTTCAAAATATTGTTTTTTCTTAAAGAATTTTGGAAACAAGAAAAAATAGTAGAGATAAAAAGAAAAAACAGATGGGATCAAACCAAACATAGTTATGATTCCAAATGCCTTTTGCATTAAAGATTCTTCCGCATTTTCATTCCCTTGAAAAAATGCCGCCATCAAACCCATCGCTACAATAAAGTAACAAAGCCAAACGCCGAGATGTAAAAATAGTATCGCTGATTTTTTCATAAGAATCCGTTGCAAATGTGTTCCACAAATTTATTCTAAAAACTAGAAGCAAACTAATAGAATCTGCAACTCAGCCTTTTTCATCTGCAAAAGAGGAAAAACTCAAGAGAATCAATTCAAAATAATATTCAATTTTTCTCATGGCTTATTACTATCTTTGTGACAAATTATACAGATTATGATGTTATTTATTGGAGCACCGGAAGTCATGGTAGTTCTACTTATTGTAGTAATGTTGTTTGGTGCAGATAAAATTCCTGAGATTGCAAGAGGACTAGGAAAGGGAATGCGTCAGATTAAAGATGCTACCAATGACATCAAAAGAGAAATAAATACCAGTGCAGAAAAAAATGGAATTGATTTAGATGTGACCAAAGACATCAAAAAAGAAATTGATTCTGTAAAGGAAGATTTGGAAGACATGAGTGGTCCAATCAAAAGACAATTTTAATAGACTTTTATCTATATAAACCCTTCGGCAAGCTCAGGGCACCTTAAAATATAGATTTTACTATTTTACTCTACTCAAAGTCAAACCATCTCGAATAGGCAATAATACGGTTTCAATACGATCGTCTTCATTCATTAATTTATTGTACTCTAACAAAGCTGCGGTATCCACATCCTTCGGATTTAATTTTTCAATCACTTTTCCGCTCCATAAAACATTATCAGAAAGAATGACACCTCCTGGATTCATTTTATCAATGATAAGATTGAAATAATTAGAATAATTCGCTTTGTCAGCATCAATAAACACAAGATCAAATTTATCTTCAATACTCGGAATAATTTCTAAAGCATTCCCTACATGCTGTTTGATTTGAGAACCAAACTCAGATTTATCAAAATATTTTCTTTGTAAATCGTATAATTCTTCGTTTTTATCGATAGTATGTAAAACACCCTCAGCACGCATACCTTCTGCCATGCATAAAGCAGAGTAACCTGTATAAGTTCCTATTTCTAAAATATTTTTGGGTTGAATTAATTTAGAAATCATAGAAAGCACTCTTCCTTGAAATCCACCACTTAACATACGTGGATTTAAAACCGTCTGCCAAGTTTCTCTATTTAATTCTTTTAAAATTTGTGGTTCTGCTTGAGAATGAGCAACTACATAATCATCTAACTTCTCCGGTAAAAAATCCATATAATACTATAGGCTTATTTTAATTTTGCTTTTCTTTTTCAAACAAAATACGCATCTGTTCTTTCTCTTCTTCAGACAGACTACAAATGGCACTTCCTCCTTTATTTTTATTCAAGATTTTAGACAACAGATTATTCTGTTTGGTATAAATTGAACAAAGTTTACATCCTAAAAAATGGATTCTTAACTTAATAATCTCCATTATCGTTGCCTTTCCATATTGCGATTTGTCGCATATAGTTGTGGCCTCATCACAAGTAATTTTAAATTTTGCCATGAATACTCTTATTTAATAAACCAATTATCTTCCATACATTTTCTCAACTGAGTCCTAGCTCGGTGGATTATTACCCATAAATTGGACGACGTTATATCAAGCTCCTTACAAATTTCTTCTGTATCAAAATCTTGTAATGTTTTCATTCTGAAAACCATAGCATATTTCTCCGGCAGTTTCTCAATACATTTAGATAAAGCCTCGCCTAATTCGGCATTTTCAATATCCTTATCTGCATCATTCCCCCAAGTTTGTGGAACCCTTTCTTCTAACCAATCTCCTTCGTTTTCACCATCATTGTAAAAATTCATTCGTACCTCAGCTTTCCCTTTAGTAGAATTTATTTTTCTGTAATAATCAATGATTTTTCTTTTCAAGATGGCTACCAACCAAGTTCTTTCACTGGCTTTTCCTTCAAAATTTTTCATTGCCTTTAAGGCAGCAAAAAAAGTTTCTTGAACCAAATCTTTTGCAATCTCAGTTTTATTAAC
>NZ_JAQWGB010000080.1 GCF_029238425.1 Flavicella sp. | reverse complement strand
ATAACGAAGCTTTGTTGGCTGTAGGTACTAGAGATGATGCAAGTATTCAACTGTGTAAACTGTCTGAAGACGGTGTGTTAAGTCCGGTTAATTATTTAGAAACAGGGTATTCTATCTATTATGGATTGCACTCACTTACTTTAAATGATACTGATTATTTAGTAGCAGGGTCTTTTAGATTTGGCTTGAAAAAATTAGTGGCATATAAAATCGCTTCTGAAAAGAAAGAAAACGAAGGGAAGGTTTTAAGACATATTGTAAGTTTAAAATTTAAAGACACGTCAAGTGAAGAAGAGGTACAAGGTGCGTTAGCTCTTTTCGAAAATTTAAAAAATGAAATTCCAGAAATTTCTAAATTAGAATGGGGGGCTAACGACAGTACTGAAGGGCATACCAAAGGGTTGCAGTATACTTTTACGTTGACATTTAATGATGTTCACGGACGAGAAGTTTATTTGTTTCATGAGAAGCACCAGGCTTTAGTGAAAAAAGTAGGGCCTTTATTAGCGGACGTTTTTGTATTTGATTACTGGACAAAAAAATAAATACAATGGAAAATTTAAAAAATAAAAAAGCTTTAATTACCGGAGGAGGTAGAGGTTTAGGGAAAGCAACAGCACTTGCTTTTGCGAAAGAAGGAATAGATGTAGCCATTACCGGTAGAAATGAAGCGGTTTTGAAAGCAACTGTTGCCGAATTGAAAGCTTTGGGAGTAACGGCTATTTATGCTGTGTTTGATGTGGGCGTCTATACTGAGGTAAAAACAGCAATTAAGGAAATTATTACAGAATTAGGAACTATAGATATTCTAGTAAATAATGCTGGAATTGCTTCTATTGGTTCATTTAATGAAATGCCTGTAGAGGAGTGGACTCAAATTATCCAGACCAATGTGATGGGTATGTACCATGTAACCAAAGAAGTATTGCCTTATTTAATAGAAAAAAATATAGGAGATATTATCAATGTTTCTTCCACAGCAGGTTTGAATGGAAATCCAAATATTTCTGCATATTCTGCTTCAAAATTTGCTGTTATCGGAATGTCCGAGTCTTTGATGAAAGAGGTTCGTAAAAATAATATTAGAGTTTGCACGCTTACACCAAGTACTATAGAGTCTGACATGACAGTTGAACTTGGAATTGCTGCAAAAAATTCTCAAGATAGTGTATTGCAACCAGAAGATTTTGCTGATTTGATTTTGGCGGGCTTGAAGCTTCCGAGAAGAGCAATGTTAAAAGGTGCAGCACTATGGTCAACAAATCCTTGATTCTTTAAGGACTGTTTAAGTTTGTTGTAAAACTACAATGGGTATATTGCCTATTGTAGTTTTCTTGTTTTCATAGGGTTCCTTTTCTTGGTTTTCCTATATTTGGTTGGAAAATAAAAATTGAAAAAGTAATGGAACAAGTGAATAAAATAACAATGGATTGGTTGACAGAATGGTTGTTGAATCTGGGTGCAGAACCCAAATCAATTCAATTGATAGAGTTGTTAGTTTTATCTTTTGCTGTTGTTCTAATTGCTTTTATTGCAGATTTTTTTGTCAAAAAAATACTACTTGGTTTTATAGAATCTATTGCTAGAAAAACCATAACAACCTGGGATGATATTTTAGTAGAAAATAGAATTTTCACCAATTTGGCTCATATCGCTCCTGCCATCATAATATATGCGGCTACGCCCTATGTGTTCCATGATTTTCCCAAATTGATTCCGTATATATTTCGATTGATCAATGCTTATTTTTCTATCATTTTTATTATTGTCTTAGTTCGTTTTTTGAATACTTTAAAAATGTATTTAGAGACAAAAAAAGTTTTCAAAGACAATCCTTTAGATAGTTATTTTCAGCTGATTAAAATTGGGGTGTATATCACTGGAATTATCGTAGTGCTTTCCTTTTTATTAAACAAATCACCTTTGTACTTTTTTAGTGCCTTGGGAGCAATGACCGTTGTGTTACTATTAGTTTTTAAGGATACAATTCTTGGATTTGTGGCCAGTATTCAGTTGGCAGCAAATGATATGGTTAGACTCGGGGATTGGGTGTCAATGCCAAATTATGGGGCTGATGGAGATGTGATTGAGATGAAATTAACCACCATAAAAATTCAGAATTGGGATAAAACGGTGACTACAATACCTACCTATGCTTTTATTTCGGAATCTTTTAAAAACTGGCGAGGAATGTCGGAATCCGGTGGAAGAAGAATCAAACGATCGTTGCATATAAAAATTAGTAGTGTTTCTTTTTGTACCAAAGAAATGCTAGAAAGGTTTTCAAAATTTCAGTTGATAGAAAATTATATTCGAGAACAAGGGAATAATATTGAAAGCTATAATAAAGAGCACAATATTGATAAAACACATCTGATCAACGGAAGGCATCTGACTAATATTGGCGTGTTTCGTGTCTATGCTGAAGCATATGTTAAAAACATTCCAGATATCAATTTAGATATGACTTGTATGGTACGTCAATTAGCACCTACAGAAAATGGTTTGCCTATTGAAATTTATTCTTTTAGTACAAGAAAAGAATGGGTGATTTATGAGGGGATTATGTCTGATATGTTCGACCACTTATTGGCAGCGGTTCCAGAATTTGAATTGGAAGTTTTTCAAAATCCTACGGGGTCAGATTTTAAAAGATTGAAATCTTAGAAAGAGATTTTCTATTATTTTTGATATTAAATGTATCTAATACAGATGCATGAGAAATTTGGGTATCTTTACTAGCCTAATACAGAAAAATTGTTCGATGATTAAAAAGATATGCCTCAGTCTATTGCTGGTGTTGGTAATTGCCTGTGAGCAACAAGCACCCGTAAAAACACCAATATCAAACTTTAAAAATTTTATTTATAGTACTACCAGAGGAGTTATTTCTAAGGAAGCTCCCGTCAAGGTGTATCTTTCTAAAGATGTTACTCTTTTTGAAGTCGGACAAGAAATACCAACTTCTATTTTAGAATTGACTCCTTCTGTAAAGGGGAAATTAATTCTTACAAGTAAAAAATCGTTACTATTCACTCCTGAGGAGGATTTGAAATCCAAGCAAAAATATGCATGTAAATTACAGTTGAGTAAGCTGTATGAAAATGTTGGAAAGGAGTACGAGAATTTTCATTTTTATTTTAAAACAAAAACACCGAATTTTTCAATAAAACTGAAAGATGTACAATCTCATACTCAATCTTCTCAATATGTAAAAGGTCAGGTGGTCTCTGCGGATGTGATTACATTAATGCAAGCAAAAGCTTTGATAAATGCATCGCAAGAAGGGAAAGAATTAAAAATAAACTGGTACGATACAGAGGAAAAAAAAGACACATATTTCGAATTTGTAATTGATAGTATTGAACGAGGCATTGAAGATTCTAAGATGGAGGTTAAATGGGATGGAAAACCTATTGGAGTAGCTGACAATAAGGGAACAAAAAAGGTAAAAATCCCAGGGAAGAATAATTTTTCTGTTTTAAGCATTTATGTGCGTCAATCACCAGAGCAGCATCTGTGTGTTAATTTTTCAGATCCTCTATTGAAAAGTCAGAATTTGAAAGGTTTGGTAACCGTTAAAAATGCCAACAAATTAAAATACGTTGTTGAAGGGAATTTATTAAAGGTATATCCTAGCAATCGAGTAGCTGGTAAGGTAAATGTGACAGTTTTTAGTGGGATTAAAAATGAAAATGGATATAGGTTAAACAAACGTTTTTCTGAAGCAATAACCTTTGAGCAGCTAAAACCTCAAATACATTTGATTTCTAATGGACTGATATTACCGGATTCTAAGAATTTGAAATTTAATTTCAAAGCTGTGAATTTAAAGGCGGTAGATGTGAACGTGATCAAACTCTACACAACAAATATTTTAAGTTTGTTGCAAAGAGATGATTTAAAAACTTCCAATAGAAATAATTTAAAAGCTTCAGGAAGAAGTATTTTGAAAAAAACCATTCCATTGGTTCAAAATGATATTGACAATGATGGAAAATGGAAAAATTATGCGGTAGATCTGCAGTCGTTGATCAGGGCTGATCAAGGAGCTGTGTATCGTATAGAGCTTTCGGTTAGAAAATCATATTCTTTGTATGGTTGTGATGGGAGTCCACTTACGGAGAATTATCAAATTCCTGAACAAGATCCGATTCAGAAAGAAAATGAGTTAGAAGGAGAGAATGCTTATTGGGATTCTTTCGATTCACATTATTACTATTATGATGAAGATTATGATTACAATTGGAGAGATAGAAATAATCCATGTTCGGAGTCTTATTTTTATGGCGGAAAAAAGATAGGAGCCAATATATTAGCTTCCAATGTTGGTGTCATTGTAAAAAAAGGTGTTCGAAATTCATATTTCTTTGCCGTTACTGATATTCTTAGCACTAATGTTTTAGCAAATGCACATATAGAATTGTACAATTATCAAAAACAATTAATTGCCAATGCAGATACCAATGGAGAGGGAATAGCAACTATTCTGTCCAAATCAAAGGCTGCTTTTGCCATTGTTTCGTCAGGAGCAAGTAAAACTTATGTGAAATTAAATGATGGGAATTCTTTATCCTTAAGTAAGTTTAATGTAGCAGGAAAAAAAATAAGAAAAGGTTTAAAAGGATATTTATACGGAGAACGAGGGGTTTGGAGACCTGGAGATACGATTCATACTTTCTTTGTGTTAAATGACACAGACAACCCACTTCCATCCGGCCATCCTGTAAAGATTGAAGTTACAGATCCACATGGGAAGTTGAAGTACCAAACCATAAAAAATAATGGTGTCAATGGTTTTTTCAGATTTGATATTCCAACTGCAGATTCAGATGCTACGGGAAATTGGAATGCGAAAGTAAAAGTTGGTGGAGCTACTTTTTATAAAACCTTAAAAGTGGAAACGGTGAAGCCAAACCGACTGAAAATTAATATCAATTTTGAGGATGAGGTGCTATCAACAAAATTACCTGTTAAAGCAGAAGCTGAGGTAAAGTGGCTGCATGGCGCGATTGCGAAAAATTTGAAAACGGAGGTGAAAATGAAATTGTCTGCTTCCTCTAAAGGGTTCGATAATTTTCCTGGATATGTTTTTAAAGATCCAATAAAAGAATTTCAAACGGAAGAGCTGACTGTTTTTGAAGGAAAGGTAGATGCTTTTGGGAAGGCCAAAATAAACAAGAAGATAAATTTAAAAAACACAGCTCCAGGAAAGTTAAAAGCTACTTTTTTAACACGTGTATTTGAAAATGGTGGCGATTTTTCATCGGATGTTGTGACAAAAGATATCGCTCCATTTAAATCCTTTGTAGGGATGAAATCTCCTGAGTCAAAAAGATATGGAAACTCCTATGAAACGGATAAAAACATAGCATTCTCTTTGGCAACAGTAAACCATAAGGGAGAGCCTATAGCAAGAAAAAATTTAATTGTAAAAATTTATGAAATTAGATGGTCTTGGTGGTGGAGTTCTAACTCTGATAATCTTGCCACTTATGTAAATTCAGAGCACAGGTATTTGTATAAAACACTAAAAGTTAGCACCAATGAAAGAGGAACTGCCATAGCTCAAGTCAATATACCAGATCGAAAAAGTGGTCGTTATTTGATTCGTATTACTGATCCTGTAAGTGGACATTCTACAGGTAGAACGGCTTACTTTTTTAGAAATTGGTGGTCAAATTCTAGCAAGGGAAATTCAGAGGCAGCAACCATGTTGGTGTTTAATTCAGACAAAGAAAAATACAATGTTGGTGACGTTGCAGAAATCACTTTTCCTTCTGGTGCTGAAGGCAATGCTTTGATAAGCGTTGAGAATGGAGCCGAAGTATTAGAAACGCAGTGGGTAAAGACCAATAAAGGTCAAACCAAAGCAAGAATTACAATTACTCCAGAGATGTCTCCAAACGTATTTGTAAATATTTCCTTACTACAACCGCATGCAACAACTCAGAATGATTTGCCGTTGCGTTTGTATGGAGTAATTCCAATTGTGGTTATAGATAAAAATACAAAACTACAACCCGTCATTTCGATGAAGGAGGAGTTGAAACCAGAAGCTGATTATGAAGTAAAAGTGAGTGAGGCTTCTGGAAAAAGAATGACATACTCTCTATCGGTTGTTGAAGAAGGTCTTTTGGATTTGACACGATATAAAACCCCTAATTTGTGGAATGTGTTTTATACACGTGAAGCTTTGGGTGTTAGAACTTGGGATATTTTTGATGATGTCATGGGGGCTTTTGGAGGAGCGATTAGTCAAGTTTTTGCCATTGGAGGAGATGAAGATGGAAAGAACAAAAAAGCAACCAAAGCCAATAGATTCAAACCGGTTGTAACGGTTCTTGGGCCTTTTGTTTTAGAAGCAGGAGAGGCCAAAAATCATAAAATTAAAATGCCAAACTATATTGGTTCTGTTAGGGCCATGGTAGTGGCTGCAGATAATGCAGAAGAGGCTTATGGAAAAGCTGAAAAAGCAGTGCCTGTGCGAAAATCTCTAATGGTTTTAGCGTCACTACCTAGAAAATTAAGTCCAACCGAGAAAGTAACCTTGCCAGTAACTGTTTTTGCGATGAAAGATGCCGTGAAGGATGTTGAGGTGAGTTTGAAAATTACAGATGGAATTGAAATTATTGGTCAGTATAAAAAAATTGTTCGTTTTGATGCACCAGACGAGAAAATGGTCTATTTTGATTTGGAAGTTCTAAAAGGACAAGGGGTTGAAAATATTCAAGTTATAGCAAAAAGTAATGGAGAGGTATCTACACAGGAGATTGAAATTGATGTTGTGAATCCGAACCCAAACACAAGTAAATTTATAGATCTTGAGGTTGGAGCCAATGAAACATTAAATGCAGATTTCTCTTGTCTTGGCGAAAAAGGAACTAATAAGGTGGATGTTGAAATTTCTACCGTACCTCCTATGAATTTTTCTTCAAGAATGGAGTATTTAATCAGATATCCACATGGATGTGTAGAGCAAACTACTTCTAGTGTATTCCCTCAATTATTTTTGGAAGATATATTTGATATTACATCGGATAAAAAGGTTCAAATAAAATCGAATATTATAAATGGAATAGAAAGGTTAGGTGATTTTCAATTGCCAAATGGAGGCTTGTCTTATTGGATTGGGAATAATTATGTGAGTGACTGGGGTACTAGTTATGCAGGACATTTTATGATAGAAGCTCAGAAAAAAGGTTATTCATTGCCTTTGACCTTTATGAGTAATTGGTTGAAGTATCAAAAACAAGCCGCGAGAGAATGGAGGTCTAGTTATAAGTATTGGAATTCAGGAATGACACAGGCATATAGATTGTATACGTTAGCACTTGCCGGCGAACCTGATTTGGCAGCGATGAATAGACTGCGAGAGTATCCTAAAATTTCTAACGTATCAAAATGGAGATTGGCAGCCGCTTATGCTTTGGCAGGACAAAAGGAAGCTGCAGTAAAATTAATGGCATCCGCTTCTATAGTATTTGAAAATCAAGAAAGAGATTATTATACCTATGGGTCAACTTATAGAAATAGAGCCATGGCAATGGAAACTATGTTGCTTATGGAGGATGCTCAAGTCACAGAAATGGCAAAAATTATTGCAAATAGATTGTCTTCTAAACATTGGATGAGTACACAGACAACTGCCTATTGTTTGCTTTCTATGGCTAAAATGGTAATAAAAAATGGAGGGAAAGATTTGAATTTAAGTTATACAATTAACGGAAAAGAAGAATTAATTGTAACAAAAAGTACTGTTGCACAACGAGAGCTGAAGGTTCTAGAAACTACACCAAATAAATTCTCTATAACCAACCATATTGGAAACACATGTTTTGTGAGGATAGTGAATTCTGGAAAATTATCATTGGGAACCGAAAATCCAGTAACTAGAAATTTCAAGTTATTTGTAAAGTATGTAGATTCTAAAGGGAATCCTGTTTCTTTTGAGAAGCTTAGACAAGGAACTGATTTTGTAGCCATGGTAACAATTACAAATCCTAATAAAGAAAGGGTTAATGATATAGCATTGAGCCAAATTTTTCCATCAGGATGGGAGATTGTCAATACTAGATTTACTGATTTTGGAGAGGCTACAGATAATCAATGTGATTATACAGACATTAGAGATGACCGTGTTAATTTTTATTTTTCAATGAAGAGAAATGAAGTAAAGACGTTTACAGTTCGATTGAATGCTTCGTACTTAGGGAAATATTATTTACCTGGAGTTCAGGCAGAGGCAATGTATGATAATGATTACTTCTCTAGAACAAAAGGGCAGTGGATTGAAGTTGTGAAGTGATAGAAAAAAGAAATTTGTACCAGATCTTGTCGCGTTATATATCCAAAAGGAGAGTCTTCTTTTTTCTTGGCTTTTTGCTTTTAGTGGGCTATTATTTTGCATTGCCGGCTGATATTTTTAAGAACCCAAAATCTACGGTGATTGAAAGTAGAGAAGGTGTGCTTTTAGGAGCAAAAATAGCGGATGATGGGCAGTGGAGGTTTCCTGATATCGATAGTATTCCTTATAAATTTGAGCATTGTATTTTACAATTTGAAGATGCCTATTTTTATGAACATATTGGTTTTAATCCTGTTTCAATAGGAAAGGCCCTATGGGGAAATATCACAAAATCAGGGGTCAAAAGAGGAGGCAGTACCATCACACAGCAAGTCATTCGTTTGTCTAGAAAAGGGCAAAATAGAACTTATATTGAAAAGTTGATTGAGCTTGTTTTAGCGACAAGACTAGAGTTGCGTTTTTCCAAAGAGTCTATATTAAAAATGTATACTTCCAATGCTCCTTTTGGAGGGAATGTTGTTGGACTTGAGGCGGCTTCTTGGCGTTATTATGGACGTTCTCCACATCAATTGTCTTGGGCAGAGAATGCAACATTGGCAGTTCTTCCAAACGCTCCAAGCCTCATTTACCCGGGAAAAAACCATGATAGGTTACTTGTAAAAAGAAACAGACTGCTAAAAAAGATATTGCATCAAAAGATAATTGATTCTATTACCTACCGTCTTGCGATTCAAGAAAAATTGCCTGTAAAACCGCATGTCTTGCCTTCAAAAGCACCCCATTTATTAGAGTATTTGGCAGCAAAAAACAGTGGGAATTCTATTAAAACAAGTATACCAAATCAATTACAAGTCAATGCAAATGAAATTGTAAAAAGACATTACTTGAATTTAAAACAGAATGAAGTTTATAATATGTCTGTTTTGATATTAGATGTGCATACCAGAAAAGTTTTGGCCTATGTAGGGAATACTCCAACAGATGAAGAGCATCAGAAAAATGTGAATGTGATGCATAAGCCTAGAAGTACCGGGAGTGTGTTGAAACCTTATTTATATGCGGCGATGTTAGATTCAGGGGAGATTTTACCCAACACTTTAATCCCTGATGTTCCTACAGAAATAGCATCTTATAACCCAAAAAACTTCAGTTTAGAGTATGACGGAGCTGTTCCTGCTAGTAGAGCTTTGGCTAGGTCTTTAAATATTCCAGCGGTAAAAATGTTACAAGAATTTGGATTGAGTAGGTTTTATGAATACCTCAAACAATTGAAATTAAAAGATGTGAAACACGATTCGGGTCATTATGGTTTGACCTTGATTCTCGGAGGGGCTGAGAGTAATTTATGGGACCTATGTAGAGTTTATGCAGGGTTTTCGGGAACCATAAATCATTATTCGAGAACTTCTGGAAAATATTATGCGAATGAATTTACAGAGCCAATTTTTAGACAGAATCAATCCGTGGATTTTGGTAAGGTTTCTAAACAAAAAACAATTTTTGATGCAGGATCTATGTATCTGACCTATGAAGCATTGAAGCAAGTCAATCGACCAACAGGTGCCGAGAATTGGGAGTTTTTTGATTCGTCTAAAGAAATTGCATGGAAAACAGGAACTAGTTTTGGCTATAGAGATGCTTGGGCAATTGGAAGTACAAAAGATTATGTGGTAGGAGTGTGGGTAGGGAATGCAGATGGTGAAGGTAGACCTGGTTTGTTAGGAGTTTCAACAGCCGGACCTGTTATGTTCGATATGTTTGATCTGTTACCAAAGTCGAACTGGTTTTCGACACCATATAATACCTTGGAACAGGTTATTGTGTGTAAAGAAAGTGGGAGTTTAGCAAAGGAAATATGTCCGGTTAAAGATACGATAATGGTACAGCAAAAGGGTGTAGATACAGAGCCTTGTCCTTATCATTATTGGGTGCATTTAGATAAAAATGAAGATTATCAGGTAAATTCCTCTTGTGAAGATATTGTAGATGTCACGCATAAAAGTTGGTTTGTATTGCCCCCATTGATGGAGTATTATTTTAAAAAGAAAAACCCATTTTACAAACCTTTGCCTAGTTTTAGAATTGATTGCTTGGGAGAGAAGAAACGGATTATGGATTTTGTGTATCCAAAAAATAAAGCGAAAATATACTTACCGAAAGGATTTGATGGCGCAAAAAAAGAATTGGTTATGAAGCTAGCTCACAATATTCCTGAAACAATTGTCTATTGGTATTTGGACGAGCAATTTATGGGTGAAACGAAAAGTATACACGAGAAATCTGTTGCGACTACCTTAGGAAAACATACCATTACAGTGGTTGATGCTTTGGGTAATGAGCGTAAGTTGTTTGTGGAGATTTTGAAGTGAGTTATTCAAACTTCTTCATTCTCCTATCATACATCACAATACTACCTGCTACGGATACATTCAAACTCATAGGCGTGTCAAACTTTACCAAATGATGTGATTTTTCTATCGCTAAACGAGACATTCCATGATCTTCCGCACCTAATAAATAGACACACCTTCTTGGATGTTCAAAAGTTTCAAGAGGAACAGCTCTGTCATCCAATTCAACACCTACCAACATAGCTCCTTTAGGCAGTTGTTTGTAAAATTCTTCAAAGGTATCATAGTGAAAATATGGCATCGCACCTACAGCTTTATGAGTATCACAGGCTTGTTTTGCATATCTATTTCCAATAGTGAAAATATAACTAGCACCCATGTTTTGAGCAGATCTCCACAGTACGCCAAGGTTTTCAGGTGTTTTCCCATTCTGAATACCAATTCCAAAAAAACCTTGTTCTAAATTATCAATCATTGTTCGTTTTTATAAATATTTGGGAGAGAAATATTATAGGTTACTGCTATAATTCTCGTTGCAATAATACATATAATTGGGATGACTTGTAAATATGGATTCGGTATTTTTAGATAGATCAGAAGTAGATATAAAGCACCTCCAAAGATACTCGCTGTGGCATATATTTCTTTTTGGAAAACGACCGGAATTTCATTTACAATAACATCTCTCAGGACTCCTCCAAAAACACCCGTTACAGTACCTAATAAAACACAAATAAATGCATTTAACTCATAGTCTATTCCAATTTGAACACCAGTTATGGTAAACAAACCAAGTCCAATGGCATCATAGAAAAAAATAGGTTTTTGAAAAAATTGAAGTTTACTTCTAAAAATCATTGCTGTCAATGCTCCTGCAAGTATGGCGTAAATAATATTTGTATCAAATAGCCAAAAGACATCTCTATCTGCGATCAACATATCTCTTATAGTTCCTCCTCCAACAGCTGTTAAGAAGGCAACAATTAATACACCAAAAGGGTCTAGTTTATTTCGAAGCGCAACTAGTGCTCCGGAAATAGCAAAAGCAAATGATCCCATAACATTGATATGATTGACAATCATGCTTAAAGGTTCTTCTGTGTTCATAAGAATAATTGATTAAATTTAAACTGATCAAAAACTGATTCTTAATCGCTGTTTTTATTTTGTTCGGTATGAGATGTATAAATATACAACAGATGTTTTTATCCATATCACGAATAGCTGATTTGTTAGGGTTAAGTTTCTCTTTTTGTTAATTTTGTTTGGTAACTATTAAATGAAGGTATACATGAAATTGAAAAGTATTTTAAGAAAAGGAATAGTACTTACAGGAATAATGGTATTTGGATCGCTTTCTGCTCAAACAAAAATTACAATTGATCATAAAACACAACGATTTATTGGGGAGACTTCAGAATTAAATCGTGACACCTATTTTAATATTCATGGAAAATTTAAACAGTCAGATGCTGATTTTTCTAAATTTATTTATGAGTATAATATTCGATCAGACTATAAAGGATCACGAGGATTGTGGAATCCAATGGGACGTTTGAAAAATGGAAAAATACCCCATGTCAAGAAAATACACAGTGGTGTTAGGGAGGTACAAGGGCATGTTGATTCTGGGAGAGCAGGCTATGTTTTTTATAAAAAAGATGTTGATTATAGTGTTGAGGATGTAACGGAATTCTCTTATAAAGCAGCGCAGTTTGCGGTAGATTTTTATAGATACCAAGAGGATAATGTTCCGCAGTTTTTTGAGCCATTTAATGAACCAATGGTGCATGCAAACGATTTTTATCCAAAGAAAAATAATAAGAAATACGACAAAGAAAAGATTGATAAGATCATTACAAAAATGTGTGAGTTTCATAAAATTTTGGGACAAAGAGTGCATGCTGCTCCGGAATTAAAAAATATGAATGTGATTGGTTACGCCTCTGCTTATCCAGAGTTTGAAGGAAAAGATTTTTCTGTTTGGAATACACGCTATAAAAAATTTATAGATATTGCTGGAGCCGATATGGATATGTTTTCAGTTCATTTATATGATGGAAGTGGAAATGTAAATAATAAAGGAGGTAGAAGATCCGGCTCTAATTCGGAGGCTATTTTGGATTTAATAGAAGGATATAGTTATGCGAAACTAGGAAAGGTGAAACCTATTGCGATTACGGAATATGGTCGTTTGGTGCAAGATCAACCTGGATTTCCAAATGTACCGAATTTTGAGCCTATTGAAAATTCTCAAGCGGTACGGTCACAAATTCATATGGTGATGAACTTTATGGAACGTGGTGATGATATCGCATTGACAATTCCATTCACAACAGGAAAATCCAAACCAACATTTCGTTTTTCTAAAGCCTCTCTTTGGGCACAAAACAAATCGGGAAAATGGGAGTTTACACCTAGAAAGTACTTTTTTGAAATTTGGAAAGATGTAAAAGGGGATAGAGTAGCGATTAGTTCTTCAAATATCGATGTGCAAACACAAGCTTTTGTTGATGGAAAGGAACTTTTTGTAGTATTGAATAATTTAAATGATGATACTCAAGAGGTTGATTTAGCCTTGTTAGATTCTAAAAATTTAAAGAAAGTTGAGGTTAAAAGGCTGAAAATTTTTAAAGACAAAACGCCAGACTTGAATGTTAAAGAAACAAAATCTGCTCCACAAAAATTGAAGTTGGCTTATGGGGAAACGGTTGTTTTAAAATACCAATTTAAAAAGAAAATAGAATTTGAAAATACTATTAGAAGTAAAAAATACTATGCAGAAAAATGCGTAACACCCATTGTTGCTTCAAAAGAAATTGGTTTTAGTTTTAAGAATGTAAAAGTTGCGAAAGGAAAAGCTACTTTGCGTTTGGGAGTTGGAAGGAAAAATGGAGCATCTCTTAATCCTATTGTTTTGGTCAATGGAAAAAAAGTTACTATAACTACAGATGTTATCAGAGGATACGATCAGCATAATAGAAAACAATTTTTTGGAACGCTAGAGATTCCAGTAAATATTGAAGACTTAAATAATGGAGAAAATAAGGTTTCTGTAAAGTTTGAAGATCAAGGAGGGCATATCAGTTCTGCAATTCTTCAAGTTCAGAAACTAGATTAATCATAGAACTTAAGGAATATGGGCTAAGTGGTATGTTTTTAAAACATATCACTTAGCTTTTTTATTTTTTGGTCAACATTCTTTTGATTTCATTTAACTTCATCAATGCTTCGATAGGGGTTAAGGTGTCAATATTAGTTGCCAAAATCTCTTCTTTTATATCTTCTAATAAAGGATCATCTAATTTGAAAAAACTGAGTTGTAAATCCTCTTCTTCTTTTGCTGCACTTAATTTGTTTTTAATATCCTCTCCGGTATGGTTTTTTTCTAATTGCTTCAGCATTTTATTAGCTCTATGAATCACCTGTGTTGGCATTCCAGCTAATTTTGCCACATGGATTCCAAAACTGTGTTCGCTACCTCCTGCAACTAATTTACGAAGGAAAATAACTGTATCCTTCAGTTCTTTGACAGATACATTAAAGTTTTTTATGCGCTCAAAGGTATTGGTCATATCATTCAGTTCATGGTAATGCGTAGCAAATAAAGTTTTGGCTTTTGTTGGGTGTTCATGGATGTATTCTGCGATTGCCCAAGCAATAGAAATCCCGTCATAAGTACTGGTACCTCTTCCAATTTCATCTAATAAAATCAAACTTCTATTAGAAACATTATTTAGAATACTAGCCGTTTCATTCATCTCTACCATAAATGTAGATTCTCCCATAGAGATATTATCACTAGCACCAACTCTTGTAAAGATTTTGTCTACAACTCCTATTTTTGCATTCTGAGCAGGGACATAACTTCCCATTTGTGCTAATAATACAATCAAGGCGGTTTGACGTAATATGGCCGATTTACCCGACATATTAGGTCCGGTAATCATGATAATTTGTTGTGAAGTTCTGTTCAGAACCACGTCATTTGCAATATATTCTTCTCCCGCGGGAAGCTGTTTTTCGATTACAGGATGACGTCCGTTTTTTATTTCAAGATCTGTAGTGTCATCTAATAAAGGTCGTACATAACTGTTTTCTGTGGCGATGGTTGCAAAAGAACTCAAACAATCAATTTGTCCAATTAGTTGTGCATTCAATTGCATTTCCTTGATAAAACGCGTTAGGTATTGAATTAATTTTGAATAAATCTCTTGTTCTAGTTTTGCAATTTTTTCTTCAGCACCAAGAATTTTGGTTTCGTATTCTTTTAATTCTTCAGTGATATAACGTTCAGCGTTTACTAAAGTTTGCTTACGAATCCATTCTTCAGGAACTTTGTCTTTATGAGAATTTCGAACTTCAATATAATAGCCAAAAACATTGTTGAAAGCTATTTTAAGAGAACTGATCCCCGTACGTTCCACTTCACGTTGGACCATATTGTCAAGGTAATCCTTCCCTGAAGTCGAAATGGCTCTTAGATCATCTAATTCTTTAGAAACTCCAGCGGCAATACTATTTCCCTTGTTGATGTTCACAGGAGCTTCTTCAAACAAAGTAGCCTCAATTTTTTCTCGAAGTTCTTTGGTGTCATTTAATTGTTTTCCAATGTTTTTTAAAGAGCTGTTGCTGCTTTTTTCAGCAGCTTCTTTTATTGGAAGGATTGCTTTTAGAGAATTCTTCAAAAAGATAACTTCTCTAGGATGTATTTTTCCTGTGGCAACTTTAGAAACCAATCTTTCAATATCGCTAATTTGCTTTATTTGATATGTAACTAACTCATAGAAATCAGGGGTGTCAATTAAATATTTAACGATGTCCTGACGTTTTTTTATTTGTTCAATGTCTTTTAAAGGTAATGCCAACCAACGTCTTAAAAGGCGTGCTCCCATAGGGGAGATGGTTTTATCAATCACCTTTAATAAGGTAACAGCATTGGCCTCAGTAGACGCATATAATTCTAAATTTCTAATGGTAAAGCGATCCATCCAAACATAATTGTTCTCTTGAATTCTCTGGATAGAGGCAATATGTTCAATTTTGTTGTGTTGCGTTTCGGATAAGTAATAAAGTACCGCTCCTGAAGAAACAATCCCTTCTTGTAAATCATCAATACCAAATCCTTTCAATGAATTTACCTTAAAGTGGTTGGTCAAGCTTTCATTGGCAAAATCCGCTTGGAAAACCCAATCGTCTAAATAAAAAGTATGAAAAGTAGTTCCAAAAACCTCATTGAATTTAAGACGATTTTGTTTTTGTATCAAAACTTCACTTGGTTGAAAGTTTTGCAATAGTTTATCAATATACTCGGCAGAACCCTGTGCTGTAAAAAACTCACCCGTGGAAACATCTAAAAAAGAAATTCCGACAATTTTTTTACCAAAATGAACGGCGGCTAAAAAGTTATTGCTGTTGGATTGCAAAACTTCATCATTGAAAGAAACTCCAGGTGTTACCAATTCCGTTACCCCACGTTTTACAATCTTTTTTGTCATTTTAGGATCCTCCAACTGATCACAAATAGCAACACGCATCCCAGCTTTTACCAATTTAGGCAAATAGGTGTTTAGTGAATGATGAGGGAAACCTGCAAGTGCAGTTTCACTTTCACTTCCGGCTCCCCTTTTGGTAAGCGTAATATTTAAAACACGAGCACATTTGATGGCGTCTTCTCCAAAGGTTTCATAAAAATCACCAACTCTAAATAACAACATCGCATCAGGGTATTTTGCCTTGATTGAGTTGTATTGTTTCATTAAAGGAGTTTCCTTTTTTGCTTTCGTTTTCGCCAAGATATATGCTTTTTATGCTGTGAAGTGCGAATTTACGTTTTTTGCTTATGTGGTGCAAAACTTTCAGATGTGGAGTCTAAAATTACACTGTTCTGCGGTAAGGAAGTTCGAAACATAAAAAACCCTCTTTAATTAAGAATTAAAGAGGGAAAATTGCTATGAAAAAGATGTAATAGCCTAACTATTACATATGTAAAATTAAGACATATTAGTTTTAGTTCTTTGTTAATTTAGGTGAACGACATGATTCTATCGGTGAAATGAACTTTTGATTGGGTGAAGCTGCTTTTATGAAGATTTTGAAAATATAATTATTGAAAGTTGAAATTAAATGTTAGTTCATAACAACCTTTTAATTTGAAGAGGATCGTAAAACATTTAATAATAAGACCAAAAAAAAAGAGGACTATGACAGTCCTCTTTCTTTTTTGATTTGTTCGTAAGCTTCTTGAATTTTTAAGAATTTTTCTTGAGCTCCTTTGACATGTTCCTCTCCCAGATGTTTCACTTTGTCGGGATGATGTTTTTTTACCATTTTTCTATAAGCTGCTTTGACTTCCTTGTCAGTTACGGCTTTCTCAATTTCTAGAATTTTATAAGCGCTTTCAGAATCGTTGTAGAACATGGCTTTGATAGATTCAAAATCATGAGGATTGATACTTAAATACCCTGCTATTTTATGCAACATATCCAATTCATCTGGAGTGACAATTTCATCCGCTTTTGCTAATGCAAATAAATAATGCACCAATTGCAAACGAGAAGCGTGCTGCATTTGCTGTCTGATCTGTAAAGAAATTTGACGCACCGAAACATCATTACTTTTTATAATTCCTTTGAATAATCTGAAAGCATGATTTGCTCTGTCTTTTCCATACATTTTAACAAAGTAGGCTCTTACAAAGTCTAATTCACGTTGGTCAATTTTACCATCTGCCTTGATTACAAAAGAAGAAAGGATTAACAAGCTTACTTCAAAATCACCAGAATGGGTAACGTTGTCATGATGACTAGCTTGTTCTCTAAAATCTTGAATGTCTTTTTTTGAAAATCCATCTATTGCGTTTCCGACGATGTATCCTAATAAAGCACCGATAGGACCTCCAAAAGACCATCCCAATCCGGCACCCAACCATTTTGTAAAACTTGCCATTTTTATAAAAATTTAAGACACAAAGATACCTTTTATGTTGTACTAGCTATTTTAAATAAAGTTAAGATAGTCTTAAAGAAGCATAGTTGTTTGTCATACAAATTTCTTTTTTGGATATAAATGAAATCTATCAAACAACAATGTTGATATGCTTTTCTATGTGTATCTTTGTCCTATTAAAGTTTAATATTCAAAAAAATAGATATATGTATCCACAAGAATTAACAGCGCCAATGGAAGCGCAATTGGTGCAAGCAGGTTTTTCAGCATTGAAAACTCCTGAAGAAGTAGAAAATACTTTGAAATTAGAAGGATCTACATTGGTAGTTGTAAACTCTGTGTGTGGTTGTGCTGCAGGTACAGCTAGACCTGGTGTAATTGCTTCTATTGAAGGTGATGCAAAGCCAAACAACTTAGTAACTGTATTTGCAGGAGTTGATGGTGCTGCAGTAGGAAAAGCAAGAGAATTTATGGTTCCTTTTCCTCCTTCATCTCCAGCGGTAGCTTTGTTTAAAGATGGAAAATTAGTGCATATGTTAGAGCGTCACCATATTGAAGGTAGATCTGCTGAGATGATTGCTGATCACTTGAAAGAAGCTTATACTGCATATTGCAAATAAGGTTTTAGAACACAAAAAAAGGGGACTGATATTTTCAGTCCCCTTTTTTTATGTTTTATTTTTATTAGAATTGTTTCCCTACAGAAATACCAACTCTTGGTACAATGCTTGCTGAATAATCGGTATTGAATAAATTTCTACCAATACCGGCATGAATATCTGCTACAAATCCATTTGCGGTTACATATTTTCCTCCAAAAGAAAGTCCTAATGCGAAATCTGTATAGGTTGGAGAATCTCCAATTTCTAATTTAGCAGGGTCTATATCTCCTCTGTTCAAACAACCGAAAAATTCTCCGAAGTAATCAAAATTTCCCTTGCTAAAAAAGGTTTGTCTATAATAAGGAGTTAATGCAAATTCTTGTTCGTATCTAAAGCTAGAAGATTCACTAGCAAAATTGAACATGGCAGCAATCCCTATAGAAGATTCTGTGTTTAAATTATGTTCAAAAGTAACGTCAAGGGCTAATAAGGCCAAAATATCAAATACATCTACTTTAATCTCGTTGGTTTGTGCAGAAGACATTTTAAAGACCAATGCAAAAAGTACTAGAGCGATTGTTTTTTTCATCAAATTCAATTAGGTTGATAGTCAATTTTTATAGCACAAATGTACTATATATAAATGGAAAAAATTAATACTTAAAAAATAAGTTTCGAGGTTTTAAGTTGTTAGAAAACAGCTCTTAGTTGAACACTTCCTGTATGAATGGTGTTGGCGGTTTCACTTTTTCTTCCGGTATAGTTTAGGTTTAGGTGCAAATAACTTGTTAGTTTTTTTTGTGCAATCAGGTTCCAAACAAAATTATCTCCGGGTTGTAATCCTTCTAACATTTCATAGGCAATCGGGCTGTTTTCTACTCCAGTAAAATTGTTTTTATACAAATTAAAATCAGCAATGATAGCCCCTTTTGTAGGATGTGCGTACTGATAGCTTGTTCCAATTTTATGCAATTCTAAAGCAGAAATACTGGAAGGTTCTTCTTTATCTTTATATTCATAAGCGAACGAAAAATTACTGTTTACTGAGAAAGAATAGGTGATTATTGGATTGGCCTCTTGACTTGAAATGACATAATTTCTTTCACTATAATTTTCACTTTTGCTGTCCGTTTCTTTTTTACTTAGTTTGGCATCAAACAACCAAAAAGTTCCCAGTCGATGTTGAAAATTTAGTTGTCTTAGGAGCTGTTTGTTTTCTTGAAAACCGATTCCAAGGTTTGTCTTTGTTCTGCTATTAGAATAAATATAGGTTGTGGAATAATTTTGCAATCCTCTTCGAAAGAAAAAACTGTTTTTTATGGTTTGCAACAGACCGATTACAGAAGGATTTTCAGTGTCAAATGGATTCAAATCAAAGCCGTTTCCACTGCGTTGTTTTTTTGTGTCAATTAACACGAAAGATTGGTTAGAAAATTGAGACAAGGTTTTTCTAAAATCTACTTTGTTCCTCCATTGATTTGGAGTGATGTTAAAGGATTGACTAAATTTAGTTTGATTTACCCGTATGTAATTTACGGTAGGTAAAGTGACACGTAAATAGTCTGCCTGATCAGCAAATTTTGCAATTTCAAATTCTTCAAATTCTTGAATTCCGTTACCGTTATAATCAATCCAAGTATAAAAACCTTGACCTGGTTCCGTCTTTACATAGGCAAATTGTTGCTGCGGGGAGGTTCCTGATGAGGTTTCATAAATGGAATTCCAACTGATAAAATTTTTGAAAAGCCGTTGTGTGTAGTTCAATCTAGAGTTCAACATATTTGTATCTTCTTGAAAAACATTGTCCACAGTTCTGTAATTGATATAGGCACCAACTTGGGCATTTTTTTGCTGGACCAATCGAGAGTTGATATAGTAGCTTTTGGAATTGTTTACACGTGTGAGCGCTTCATTTTTCACACTGTCGTTTTCTCTAAAATCTACTCCAATTTTTGCATATACTTTGGTGCTGTCACCTACGCCAAAAAAAGCACCATAGCTAAAATATTTCTGACTTGTTAGATCAAGTTTTTGGGTGCTAATATTGGTCTGTTCATTGTTTTCAGTGTCAAGAATTCCCCCAATCCAAGTTTTTTTAAAATACTGTTTGAATAGTGCTGCCGCTTTCAGAAAACTACCTTTTTGAGTAGTCCCCTCATTTTCTAATAAACTAGCTTTTGCATTGATCGTTGTGTTTTTAGTTCGTATGCCTCCTCTGAATTTATGCTTGTGCCCAGTAAAGGAATTTTGAAATTTTAAGGATTCAAATTTATAAGAGAATTCACTGTTTTTTTTGTTGGAAATTAATAATTCGGACTGCAAGAATTCCTGGGTTCCAGTGCGGTTGACTAAATTCCAATCTCTGTTGAATTCTACATTGTAAATTCTTTGAATGCTGGTAAAGTTTTGTTGTAAATAATCAAAGTCGATATTACTTTTTACCAACCATTTTTTATCCGTATAAATTTGACTCCAACCAGCTTTTGCTGCAATTCCTTGGTTGTTCTCATTGTCTAAATCAGAAAATAAATTTTGATTATTGTCACTCAACGCAATTTCAGATTTTAAAATTGTTTTTGAAGTTGGACTATAGTTTGCTTTCGCTACAGCTACCTGAAGTCGTGTTGGGGCTACCAATTGAATTACGGGTGCGTAATCTCCCATATTTGTTCCTGTATAAGAAAATATTCTTCCAACAGCGGTTGTGTTTTCTAATTGATAACTTCCTTGGTTTTCTCCTATATAACTAAAGGTTACAGAATATAAAGTGTCATCTGGGTTCTGTGAAAATTCATAAACTTCCGTAGAATTAATAAGTATTTTTTTATAGAGAATTTTATTTTCATCATACTCGGTTTCAAATCCGCTTTCAGAAATCATTTTGGCAGTGTCATTTCCTGCTTCAGCCAAAGTTTTTTTCTGGTCTTCAGAAAGGTTTTGTTGTAGTGGTTGGTTTTTTGCGTCACTTTCGGTATAAAAATACCCGCCAATTTCTAATTTTTCACTTTTATGGGAAGCCTTGTTATAGCTTACAAAACGTGTATAGTTTCTATCAGAATATTGAAACTCTGCCGTGATTCTCATATTTGCTGTAACAGGAAAAGTTGTGGTAAAAGTTATTTCTGCCGTGTTGTAATCAATGGTGTAATCATTTTGATCTCCTCGTTTCAAAGGACGTCCATTTACATAAATAGTTTCACTACCTGAGAGGATGACAATATATGTTTCCCCGTTTGGACCAAGTAATTTATAGGGTCCTTGATTTCCGTCGATACCGGTAAATAGATGTCTAGTAAATCTTCCTCTAACCAAAGCCCCAGAGGCTTTAAAGTGATTTTCGGAATCCACTTTGGTTGGGGTGACATCTACTGAAAGACCTGCTACTTTTTTATCAAACTTTAAAAAATTAGTTTCGTTGTTCTTTAGGTTGATGTCTCCAGCTTTTAAACTCCATTGATTGGTGAAAAGTTCTATAAATATTCTGTCAAATTCCTCAATTTGTTGGGAATATCCATTTTTTTGAATGGGAATATTACTATCTGAGATCGATGCTTTGATCGTAACATCTTTAGAGAGTTTACCTGATATTTGTAAATCCAAACTGGAGTTTGTTACAGCATCTTGATTATTACCTACGGTAATACCTCGTGCCAAACTACCCTGTGTGTACAAACCTTCAAAAGGAGCTTTTCCTTCATCTTTTTCAGGTGCATATCGATATAAATATTCACTGTTGTTAGAACTTGGTACGATCACCTGCTGACTCATGGGAGCATAGGTTTCGGTTAAAAAGTCGGGATAGGCCGTATATTCAACTTTAATATCGGAATAGCGCTTGGAATCTATAACCAATAGAGCCGTTTCAAAATTTATTTCATAGTCAGAGGAAGGAATGGTGGTTCCATTGGAAATCAGTTTGAAATTTACGGGACTGATGCTAACGTCAGAAATATAAATACTGTCTGTTTGGAGCATTAATTCTTTCGATTTGGCATTTGAAAATTTGGTTTGAGCAGACATTGTCAAACAAAGAAAGAAAAAAAGTAAGGGTCCAAATTTGTGCATGGAATATGATAACGCTCAGATAGCAAATTTAGTTTAAAATTTGAAGTCAATTACAGCAAGGAATAATTTGAAATTTGAAAAAAAATATTTTATCAAAATATTTAGTATTGCATTGGTGTAGAGTAACAATAAGGTAGATTATACGGGATTAAAGAGCTAAAAATCAGTGTGGAAAGTTGGCTTTTAATTTTATGGATTAAAAAAATATTATATATTTGGCGCAACCTAAATCTGGTCAACCAAACTAGTTAACCAAAACCTAAACTTAATAAAATGAAAAAAATTAAACAAAATGAACTGCGTGTTATCACGCTAAGTTTGATGATCCTATTATCTCTCCCTATGGTAGGACAAAATCCTTCAGACTTGATGAGGAACTGCAATGGTTGGAAAATCACCTATCCAACTGGTGAAGAAGACAAGACTCTCTGTGGAGAATCTAACAACGAATTCTTTTTTGTAAACGCTTCTAACGATGCTATTGTTTTTAGAGCGCCTGTTCGAAATGATAACGGAACAACTCCAAATTCAGATTATATAAGATCAGAATTGAGAGAAAGAGAAGAAGATGGTTCTTCAGATATTTATTGGACTACAGAAGGTTCTCATATGCTCTATGTAGAACAAGCTATTACGCATTTACCTATAGAAAAACCTCATTTGGTAGCTACTCAAATTCATGGGAATAAGGCAGATGGAATAGATGACTCTATGGTGATGCGTTTAGAAGATTCTCATCTTTTTATTTCTTTTAATGGAGGGAAGTTGAGAGATGATGTTACCATTAAAACAGATTATAACTTAGGAGATAAACATGAAGTTATTTTTCATGTATTGGATGGAAAACACTACTGTTATTACTCAGAAGATGGAAATCTTTTGGAGGCTTTTAATAATGGTACGGCTGATGCTTATTTAGTGAAAGCTGATGGAAACGATTATGTTATGGATTTAAATTACGACCAAACTTATTTTAAGGTTGGGAATTATACACAAAGTAATCCAGAGAGGGAAGGAGATTCTACAGATGATCCTGACAACTACGGTGAGGTTTTAGTTTATGATTTTACGGTACAACATGGAGATGCTGTCCCAGAGAATATTGCCGTAACCGGTTTGGGATTTGATACGAATTCTATGGATGTTGCTTTGGGAAGTACAGAGCAATTAGCTCCGGCAATTAATCCATCAAATGCTACAAATAAGAACATAACATATACTTCGTCAAATTCTTCTGTCGTTTCTGTAACTTCTAGCGGTGTGGTAACAGCACTTTCAGAGGGGACTTCGGTAATAACTGCAACAACTCAAGAAGGAGGGTTTGCAGATTCAATTAGCATTCAGGTAAATGCACCTTCTGCGGGTGATGATATTGCATTGAATAAATTGGTCTATTCTACAGGCTCTGCAGATGGATCAAATATTGATTCCAATATAGTTGATGGGGATCTTTCTACAAGATGGTCAGTGTCTGGTTTTCCTCAAGAAGCCATCGTTGATTTAGGAGCGAATTTTACCATCGGAAGTACAGAATTGGTTTGTTATTCAGATAGAGCATATCAATATGAAATTTCTGTTTCGGATGCTCAGAATGGTACTTATGCTACCATAGTTGATAGGTCTTCTAATACCACTCCAGGAACTGAAGCGAGTCCAATTAAAGATGTGTTTTCTTCTGTTTCAACAAGATTTGTGAAAATCCGTGTTACTGGAGCAGCGAGTTATGAAGGTACTTGGGTAAGTTTATTAGATTTTAAGATTTTTTCAGAAAGCGACCAAGAGCCACCTGTAGAGGTTGCTGCTCCTTATGATATTCCTAAATTCCAATCTTATTTGGAACTTTGTAAACTACAGTCTCCTTTAAGCAATACTGAAGCGACAGCATCTTCTATTATGAATGGTTATTCATCGGCGTCTTTTTTTGTTGCTGATTCGGATAAAATTGCCTTCAGTCAAACACGAGATGCAAATGCCTCAAAAGTAAGATCAGAATTGAGGTATGAAAATAATTGGTTGGTAGAGAATCAAAATAGAAGTCTTCACGCTAATTTAGATGTAAAAATCCAAACATGTGAGCAATTGACATTATTGCAAATTCATGATGATGCAAATGCAGGGAATGGTCCTAACAAACCTTTGTTGAGAGTTTATAGTCTTGACGGTGGTTTATTTGCGGCAGTGAAAACGGATTCTGAAGGGGTTGCAACCACGCATATTCCTATGGGATCATTGCCAAGTGGATATTTTGATTGTGATATTTCATTGGAAGACGAGAGACTTCTAGTCTCTGTAAATGGTAGTGAATTTGTTAACCGAGATATTTCTTATTGGTCTTTCCCTAGTTATTGGAAAAACGGAGCATACCTTCAAGATGCTGGTGAGGCATTGGTATATTTTAATGAACTTTCAGAGACTGTTTCATCTGTTATTGTTGAGCCAGAAAAATCGAACGTAGCCTTGAATAAGTCGACAGTTGCCTCTGAGCAACAATCTGAAAATCCTGCGTCAAATTTAATAGATGGCGATGCTGATTCTAGATGGTCTGCACAATATTTTCCGCAGTCGGTAGTGGTAGATTTAGGTGGGTTTTATACCATCAGTGGTACAGAAGTAATTTGTTTTAATGATAGAGCATATCAATTTATCATTGAAGCCTCTACCGATAATAATAATTATAGCTTAATTGTTGATAGAAGTGACAATACAACGTCAGGTTCAAATGACAACCCTATTTCTGATGCGTTCTCTAATACAGATGTAAGATATGTTAGGGTTTCAGTTACGGGTGCAAATGGGTATTCAGGAAGCTGGGTTAGTTTGGAAGAACTTAGAGTGATGGGTTATTCAACCTTGAGTTCAAAAGAAGCGGACCAAAAATTGGCACTGAAGGAGGAAGAAGCAAAGGATGAAGTTTTCATTTGGCCTAATCCGGCTCAAAATTCTATTCATATTTCTGGTTATGAAAATTTACATTCGATACGAATTTATAATCAATTAGGATCGTTAGTTATTGACAAAGAAATTTCTTCAGAAACCATAGATATTTCTCAATTGGCAACTGGAACATACACTGTTATTTTAGTGAGCGATACAGAAACAATTTCAAAGCGAATTGTAAAATTATAAGGTATCCATATAAAGATAAAAGCAGGTGTTTGTATTGACACCTGCTTTTTTATTTATAGGCTAAAACAAAGATTGCTGTTTGATATTACTTTCATGATTTAGCAACCAGTCTTTTCTTTCTAATCCCCAGGCATATCCTGTTAAGGAGCCATCGGATCCAATAATTCTATGACAAGGAACAAGGATTGCTAATAAATTTTTTCCGTTTGCATTGGCAACAGCCCTAACGGCTTTTGGTTTATTTAGGAGGTTACTTTGTTCAGAGTAACTCATGGTTTTTCCGTAAGGAATAGTTTGTAGACTTTTCCATGCTTTACGTTGAAATTCTGTACCTTGTGGATTTAATTTTACAGTAAATTCCTTTCTAGTACCTTCAAAATATTCCTCCAATTGTTGCACGCATTCCTGCAGTACTTTTGGAATTTCTTTAGAAACGGGAGATTTTTTGTTAGAAAAAATTACAGAATGAATCCCTTCGGCATTTCCATTAATTTTTAAAACTCCTAAAGGGGTGTTGATTTTTATTTTTTCTAATTTCATTGTGCCGTAACTTAATTAAATACCAAAAATATCTTTGGAGTTTTGTGTGGTGATTGCTGCAATTTCTTCAAATGATAAACCATAAATGTCTACCAATTTATCAATCACATTTGTTAGATAACCGCTTTCATTTCTTTTTCCTCTGTAGGGAGTTGGAGCCAAATAGGGAGCATCGGTTTCTAATACAATTTCTGAAATTGGAATTTCTGCTAGAAATTTGTCTATTTTTCCATTTTTAAAAGTAACTACACCCCCGATACCTAATTTCATATTTAAGGAAACCGCTTGTTTTGCTTGTTCTAAATTTCCTGTGAAACAATGAAAGATACCAAACAAGTCATCACTTTTTTCTTCCTCTAAAATTTCAAAAACTTCATCAAAAGCATCTCTGCAATGAATGTTTATAGGCATTTTTCTTTCTTTTGCCCATTGAATTTGTGTTCTAAAAGCATACTGTTGCTCCTTTATAAAAGTCTTGTCCCAATACAAATCTATCCCGATTTCACCGATAGCATAAAAGGCGCGCTTGTCAATCCAAGTTTTGATGAGAGCCAATTCCTCTTCTACATTTTCTTTGACATGTGTAGGGTGTAAACCCATCATAAGAAAAACATTATCTGGAAATTCAGCCTCAAGGTCTAACATAGATTGTGTAAAATCACTGTCGATTGCAGGGATAAAAAAACGACTCACTCCAGCATCAATAGCTCGTTGCACTACTTCTTTTCTGTCTTCATCAAATTGGTCGCTATATAAGTGACTATGCGTATCAGTAATTGTCATTTCTAAGGGAGTCTTAGTGTTTTTTGCGAAATAATTACAGTATCTTGTTAATTGATAGTAGTAAGTATCGCAGTCATTAATATATTTGGTAAAAATACTCTAAAATGTCAAGTCTAAAAAAAAGCATTTCAAAAAAAGGATATGTTCAAATCCCTCTAAAAATAACCAAAACCAATCACCTAATTGTGAAGGCTAGGTTGAATGGCGTTAAAGGACGTTTTATTCTAGATACAGGAGCTTCCAATTCTTGTATTGGTTTAGATGAGGTAGAGAAATATGCTGTGCAGACTATTGAATCAGAGGTTAAAGCAGCCGGGGCCGGTGCAACGGGAATGGAAACATTGCAATCTGAAAAAAACCGATTGAAAATGGGCAAATGGAAAACGAAAAAATTCAATTTGGTGGTTTTTGATATGTCGCATGTAAACAAAGCACTTGAAGAACACAACGCAAAAAAAATTGATGGAATTATTGGTGCAGATATTTTAATATCTGGGGATGCCATTATCGATTACAAGAATTCTTGTTTTTATTTGAAATAATAGACTTAAGAAACTTCTTTAAGTCTTTTTCCTTTATGGTGATTTAGCTGCGTACTTTTTGAGCTTCCTATGATTTGCGAGGAATAAATACCTGAATGCCCAGAAAATAAATAGGCCACAATACAAGCAATACCGATAAAGACTCCAGCTTCTATTCCAAATAACTCAATTCCCATCATGGTACAGGCGATAGGGGTGTTGGTTGCTCCAGAAAACACCGCTACAAAACCCATTCCTGCTAACAAAGCCATCGGGAGTGGAAGGAATAAGGCCAAGGCATTTCCTAAAGTGGCTCCAATAAAAAATAGAGGAGTCACTTCTCCACCCTTAAAACCTACTCCAATAGTAAAGGTTGTAAGTAATATTTTTAAAGCAAAATCGTAAAAGGGCAATGGGTTTACAAAGGCTTCTTCAATGGTAGGTACACCAAGTCCAATATACTTTGTGGTTCCCATTAAAAAAACGCTCAACGCAATAATAATTCCCCCAGCAAAAGGTCTTAATGGAGGATATTTTATTTTATTTGCAAAACCTTGAAAAAAGGGAATTCCTTTTGAAAAGGTCCTTCCAACGATTCCGAAAATTACACCTGCTAAAATGGCCACTAAAAATGCAACAGTATCCATTTCCGGGACAAGGTCCACTACATAATGTGAATGATGTACTCCCCAGGCCAAACAAACATAGTCCGCTACAACGGCTGATAAAAAACTTGGGACTATGGCTTCGTAGCGCATACGACCAACGATCAATACCTCTAAAGCAAAAATGGCACCTGCTAACGGTGTTCCAAAAACAGAAGCGAAACCTGCTGAGATACCAATTACGATGACAATTTTTCTGTTTTCGTGACTGAATTTAAATATTTTAGAAATTTGATCAACTAAGGCTCCACCCATTTGTATGGCGGTTCCCTCTCGTCCAGCAGATCCTCCAAAAAGGTGTGTAAGTACAGTTCCTATGTATACCAAAGGAGCCATTTTTAAAGGGATTATTTTTTCTGGACTATGGATTTCATCAATCAATTGATTGTTTCCTTTGACAACACTTTTACCCCAATAATGATACATCAACCCAATAACAAGTCCTGCTATAGGCAATAAAGCAATGATCCATTTATTTGCCTCTCTAAGGTCTGTTACAAAGTATAAGGATTCTAATAATAATGCGGATGCGGAACCTACAAATATACCAGATACGATGGCTATCAATAACCATTTTAACAAATGTTCTGTAATATTGCTATAGGTTTTTAATAGGTTGTTTTGTTGAAAAAAATTCATAGGTTTTGTTTCTACTTCGTTGCAAATATAACTATTCATTATTAGTTGTATTTGTACATAAAAATAAAAAGTCTGGGTAAACCATACCCAGACTTTTGAAACCTAACTTAAACTCACGTATTTGTGTTTTCTAATCAACCTAAAGCTAATCAATTATTGAATAGTTGGGCTATTTAAAAACTATACATGGATTTAACAAAGTTGATAATAATGCATAAAAAAAGCCTAACAGATAAATCTATTAGGCATTTTTTTAAAATAAGAAATCTTATTTGTTTGGTTGAGGTGTCATTCTTAAATAAGGCTTTACCTCCGTATATCCTTTAGGGAAAATAGCATCAATGTCTTCTGTTTTGATCGCTGGTACTACAACACAGTCATCACCATCTTGCCAGTTTGCAGGAGTCGCTACCTTATGATAAGCTGTCAATTGCAAAGAATCAATAACACGAATCAATTCATCAAAATTTCTTCCAGTAGAAGCAGGATACGTGATGATCAATTTGATCGTTTTGTCTGGTGCTATAATAAACACAGAACGAACGGTTAAGTTGTTATCTGCATTTGGGTGAATCATATCATATAAGTTCGCCACTTTTTTATTCTCATCTGCAATGATAGGGAAGTTTACCGTTGTGTTTTGCGTTTCATTGATGTCTTTGATCCATCCTTGGTGAGATGCAACACCATCAACACTTAAAGCCGCCACTTTTACATTTCTCTGGTTGAATTGGTCTTTGTATTTTGCAACAGTACCTAATTCTGTAGTACATACTGGAGTGTAATCAGCAGGGTGAGAAAATAATAATCCCCATCCTTCTCCTAACCATTCGTGAAATTTGATTGTTCCTTCTGAAGTTTCTGCCGTGAAATCTGGAGCGACATCTCCTAATCTTAACGTTGCCATAGTTGTAATTTTTTTAATTGAATGGCTAATGTATGGAATTTTGTAAAACAGTGTGTTAAAATACAGCGAAGGTTTGTATTAACGTGTGTTCTTGTTTTAAATAAAAACCCCACATGTTTATGTGGGGTTTAAAGATAATGGTTGTGGTTAATACTATTAGTTTCGTATTAATGTTTTGCTTTGAGTTCCCTTCTCAGTGGTAATTCTGGAAATATACATTCCAGCTGGTAAATTAGTTCCATCGATAACAGTAGACGATGTTTTAGGAGTTATGGTGAAAACTATTTTTCCGGTCATATCAATGATTTCAATAGATTCAATGTTCTGATCCTTTGTGTTGAAATTCCATGAAGCTGAAGTTGGATTTGGGTAAATTTCTAATCCTACGATTTCAAAATTTTGAGTACTAAGGGCATCACAAGTGTCTCCTACAGTATATTCAAAAAGTTGAGAAGTTACGAGTCCTGTAGAATGAGCTCCCCTAATAGAAAAACTTATGGTACCTGTTTGATCCGTTAAAGTGGCGGTATATGTTGAACCATCGGCGGCCATATTTATAAAAGTAGAGGGAGCAATGAATACTTGGGGTACGTATCCTACTTTATCTTCATCTAATAAGGTAAAAGTAACTTTTACATCGGTAGTACCCGTTTCTAATGTTTCAAAATGATAATCATAGCCAACAGAAAAACTTCCTTCAGTAGCATCGCTAGAAGTTCCTTCACAGGCGCTATTATTATTTACAGAAAAGGAAATCGTATACGTTTTTGTCGTATTACCATCTTCCGAAGTAACAACAACAGTTGCATCTCCTGGTAACTGTGGTGCTTGAGTAATTACTGCGTTTGCTCCACTATGAGATTTTGTTGCTAAAGTAATTTGAGGTACGGTAGTGGTTCCTTTTGGTAGTACAACTTCATAGTTGATTACTGCGGAAGAGAAGTCTGCTATAGTTTCACTATCCACTTTTACATCTGTTAATGTAGCATCAGTTACTGGGTCAACCGTAGTTTTCCAAAAATAAATATTGTCTAAGAAAATTGTTCCATTTCCAACGGTTTTGAATTGGATTGCTGTTGCTAGATTTCTTCCTGCGTTTAAATAATAACTTAAAGGAATATCAATACCAACCCATTGTCCTGTTGTGATACCATCTGTAGCTGCAATATCGTAACCGTTTTCACCACCAGCAATTAAGAAAAATTGAAAAGCAGTGGCATCACTTGTATGGTAATCTAAATGAATATATTCCATTGCAGTTACATCTGAACTAGTGTACTCTATTCCTTGATAGTTTAGGTTGGCGTATTTTAATGTATTGTTTGCTGTGATTTGGATTTCGGTCATCGTTGTTGCTTGTCCCCAACTAGGATTCAAGTCGGTTGCGATACTAGTGTAGGTGTCGCTGTAAACAGAAATAACATCCGAGCTAGATTTTGTAGGCACTGGTGCAGCAGTTGCAGGTGTTGGGTCTAAAGTAAAATTAATCGTTATTGTATTTGTAGTTGTACCATCTTGAGCTGTTACAAGAATCGTTGTAGATCCAGGTAAACTTGCTGCTGGTGTTACAGTATTATTTGCATTTGAATCTGTTGTTGTCGCAACAACGGTTGGAACCGCTACAGTACCTGAAGGTAGTTCAACAGAATAGTTAGAGCCTAACGATGAGAATCCTGAAATCGTATTTCCATCAACGGTTAAGTCGCTTAAAGAAGTATCAGTTCCTGCAGCTGCAGGTGCTTTCCAAAAATAAAGATTGTCCAAATAAAGTGTTCCATTACCTACAGTTTTAAATTGAGCTACTTGTGCCAAATTAGGAACTGTATAGTGACTTAACGGGATATCAATACTAACCCATTGGCCGGTTGTAATGCCATCTGTGGCCGCAATGTCGTATGCGTTTTCACCACCACCAATTAAGAAAAACTGAAAAGAAGTAGCGTCTGTAGTATAATAATCCAAATGAACATATTCCATTGCAGATACATCAGAACTGGTATAATCAAGTCCTTGATAATCTAATCCACTATAGGATAAAGTTTGATTTCCTGAAATTTGAATATCAGTTGCATCGGTTGCTTGCCCCCAAGAAGGGTCTAGGTTTGTGGCGATACTAGTGTATGCGTCGCTGTAGACAGAAATAACATCAATATTTGCATTTGTTGGAGTGGGGGCCGGAGAACCGGGTTGTCCATACGCAAGAGACATTATAAGTAAGCACAATAATAAAGTAATTTTTTTCATAATAAATTGGTTTTAATTAGTTGCTGGAAATTAAATTTAGTTCCTTAAAACTTAGATTATGAAGGCTATACCTGTGCTTAACAAATGTTATTTTTATTGGTTTTCGTAGAGTTAATCAATGAAATGGAGTGAAAAGAATTGCTTAAAAAATCTGTGTTGTATAGTTTATGTTAAGGTTTCGTGTGATTGGGAGGGAGAACTTAAAATTGTCTCAGATGACTTATGTGTATTAAAAGAGTCGTTAATATGTAAATAATTGATTTTTAGTGAGTAATTTTTGTTCTTTTGTGAACCTAACAGGTCTTTAAGACCTGTTAGGTTTTTAGCTTGAGGTATTGCGTTAGGGATTGCACCTTTGTTTGAGCTCTTTTGGCAGACAGAGTTTGCAGAATGTCTTTGCCAAAAAGCGAGTGGTAAAAGCCCGACCTGTAAGGAAACGCCATAAAAAAAGCCTGTGTACATAAAAGAACACAGGCTTTGAAATATAATAAAGTTAGAATTTTACAATTCCAAGGCTTTTTTCGGGTTGTTGTTCATCAACAATTCGATTGGGTTTTCAATAGCTTCTTTGATGGCTACTAAGAAACCAACAGACTCTCTACCATCTACAATTCTATGATCGTAAGATAAGGCAACATACATAATCGGTTGAATTACTACTTGACCGTTCACTGCCATAGGACGCTCAACAATATTGTGCATTCCTAAAATTGCAGATTGAGGAGGGTTGATAATTGGCGTAGATAACATAGATCCAAAGACACCACCATTTGTAATAGTAAATGTACCTCCAGTCATTTCATCTACAGTAATTTGTCCGTCACGAGCTCTTAAAGCCAAACGTTTTACTTCGCTTTCAACACCCCTAAAAGATAAGTTTTCAGCGTTTCTGATAACAGGTACCATCAATCCTTTAGGGCCTGATACTGCGATAGAAATATCGGCAAAATCATTTTTGATTTGGAAATCTCCATCAATCATAGAGTTTACATCTGGATATAATTCCAAAGCTCTAGTTACCGCTAAAGTAAAGAAAGACATAAATCCAAGTCCAACACCATGTTTCGCTTTGAATTCTTCTTTGTATTGATTACGTAAATCAAAGATAGGTTGCATGTTTACTTCGTTAAAAGTAGTCAACATGGCAGTTTCATTTTTAACAGAAACCAAACGTTGTGCAACTTTTCTACGTAACATAGACATTTTCTTGCGTTCAGATCCTCTACTTCCGTTAGAAGTACCCATAGCAGGAGTTGCATTCAATGCATCTTCTTTTGTGATTCTTCCATCTTTTCCAGAACCTGAAACAGAAGCGTTTGAGATTCCTTTCTCATCAAGAATTTTTTGTGCAGCAGGAGCAGCAGTTCCCGTAGCATATGTTGCTGGCTCAGCTGATTTTGGAGCTTCTGCAACTGGTGCAGCAGCAGGAGCTTCTTCTTTAGCAGGAGCAGCAGCAGCAGCAGGAGCTTCTGATCCGCCTTCTGGCTTAGCAGCATCCATATCAATTAGGCAAACAACAGCACCAACTTCAACAGCATCACCTTCTTCAGCTTTTAAAGTGATAATTCCACTTTCTTCAGCAGGCAATTCTAAAGTCGCTTTGTCTGAATCTACTTCAGCAATTGGCTGATCTTTTTCTACGTAATCACCATCTTCAACTAACCAAGATGCAATTTCTACTTCTGTAATTGATTCCCCCGGAGAAGGAACTTTCATTTCTAAAATCATTGTTACTAATTTTAAAGTTGTGCTTGTTTTTTACAAGCAATATTGTTGTTAATTTTGTTACCCTTAGACAAGCTCTGGGTTCTTCTTTGTTGTACGCTGAGTTTGTCGAAGCGTTTTATTTATTCTGTGGTACACTTCGATATAACCAGTGTACCTTTTTATTTTTCAATTCACTCAGAGTACAGGTCTTCCCAAATCTGAGCTAGTCGAAGCTTATTTTTCTGGATTGAAAACCATATCAATTACCGCTCTTTGTCTTCTCTTAAATCTAGCAGAAGAACCAGCCGCTGGAACTGAATAGAATTTTCTAGAAGCCACGCTTAATTTAACCAAGTTAAATCTTTGCAACATAAAACTCCATGCTCCCATATTTCTAGGCTCTTCTTGTGCCCAAACATATTCTTTAGCATTTGGATATCTATCGATAGCTGCTTGCAATTTCTCTTCGTGTAAAGGGAATAATTGTTCTATTCTAACCAAAGCAACATCATTACGTTCGGTTGAGTCTCTTTCTTCAAGTAATTCATAGTAGAACTTACCTGTACAGAAAACAACTTTTGTAACGTTTTCAGGTGCAATGGTATCGTCAATTACTTCTTGGAAACTTCCATTCGCAAAATCTTCAATCGGATTTACAGCCTTAGGATGACGTAGCAAACTTTTAGGAGTAAATACAATCAATGGTTTTCTGTGCTTACGTTTCATATGACGACGCAATAAATGGTACATGTTTGCCGGTGTTGTACAGTCAGCAAGCGTCATATTATCCTCTGCACATAATTGTAAAAATCTTTCAATTCTGGCAGATGAATGCTCAGAACCTTGACCTTCATAACCATGTGGCAATAATACTACAATACCATTTTGTAATTTCCATTTGTGCTCTGCGGCAGAAATGTACTGGTCAAACATAATTTGTGCTCCGTTGTTGAAATCTCCAAATTGTGCTTCCCATATAGTCAAAGTATTTGGGTTTGCCATGGCGTAACCATAATCAAATCCTAATACTCCATATTCAGATAATAAGGAATTATAGATAAACATTTCCCCTTTGTTCTTAGGGTTTGTGTTGATCAAGTTGATTCTGTCTTCTGTGTTTTCATCACGTAAAATTGCGTGACGGTGACTAAAAGTACCACGTTCAACATCCTGTCCAGAAATTCTAACATTATACCCTTCTTCTAATAAAGAACCATAGGCTAATGTTTCACCCATTCCCCAATCAAGTAAATTGTTTTCGAAAACCATTTTATCACGCCCTTTTACAATACGCTCTGCTTTTCTTACAAATTTTACTCCTTCTGGAACAGTAGAAACTACTTTCGCAATTCCTTTTAAGTTTTCAATAGGATATGTTGTGTCAATCGGAGACAACATAGCCTCTAAGTTTTCTCTGACAAATTCTTTCCAAGTATGCTGCATAAAAGGAACTACTTTAGAAGTAGAATCTCCTTTGGCTTTTTGGAATTGCTCTTCCAGCATACCTTTGAATTCATCTTTTATTTGCTTCGCATAGGCCGCATCAATCGATCCTTCATTGATCAATTTATCAACATATATGTCTTTTGGGTTCTTATGCTTAGAGATTGTTTTGTACAGGTTAGGCTGTGTAAAACGTGGCTCATCACCTTCGTTATGACCGTATTTACGGTATCCTAATAAGTCAATAAAAATGTCTCTTTTGAATTTCATTCTAAATTCAAGAGCTAGTTCAACAGCGTGACAAACAGCTTCAACATCATCTGCATTTACGTGAAGTACAGGAGATAGAGTAACTTTTGCAACATCCGTACAATAGGTACTAGAACGAGCATCTAAATAGTTAGTGGTAAATCCAACTTGGTTGTTTACTACTAAATGTAAAGTACCACCGGTTTTGTATCCATTCAGTTTACTCATTTGAGTAACTTCATATACAATTCCTTGACCTGCGATAGCAGCATCACCGTGCACTATAATAGGTAAGATTTTAGAATCGTCACCTTTGTATTTTCTATCAATTTTTGCTCTGGCAATACCTTCGGCAACTGGAGCCACTGTTTCTAAGTGAGATGGATTTGGAACTAAGTTCATTTTCATCACTTCACCATTTTGGAAAGTCTTACTACGTGTAAGTCCCATATGGTATTTTACATCTCCATCAATATGTTCGTCGTCGAAGTCTTTTCCTTCAAATTCAGAAAACAAATCACGAACTGGCTTTTTGAAAATATTTGTCAAGGTGCTCAAACGCCCTCTATGTGCCATTCCTAATACACATTCTTTAACACCAAATTTTTCAGCTGCATCTCTCAATGCAACAGAAATAGCAGGAATCAATGCTTCTCCTCCTTCAAGAGAGAAACGTTTTTGACCTACATATTTAGTCTGTAAGAAATCTTCAAAACCAACCGCTTGATTTAATTTTGAAAGAATGTATTTCTTAGAGTCAACATTGTAATTCGGGTGGTTGTTGTTTTTATTCAAACGATCTTGCCACCACTGAATTTCTTCAGGGTTACGAATGTACATATATTCTACACCGATAGAATCGCAATACATTTGCTCTAGATTGTTGATGATAGCAGAAAGTTTCGTTGGTTTCAAACCAAGAATTTCACTGGCACTAAAAACAATATCTAAATCTTCTTTGGTCAAACCAAAGTTCTCAATAGCTAAAGTCGGTTTGTACTGGCGTCTTTCACGAACAGGATTTGTCTTAGTGAACAAATGTCCACGAGATCTATATCCATTAATCAATTCTATCACACGAAACTCTTTGTTTACATGTTCTGGAATATCAATGTTAGTGTTTTCTTCTCCTGTTAGAGAATAGTCTTCATTAGCAAGGTCGTAACCTTGGAAAAAACTCTTCCAACTAGGTTCTACGGAATCAGGATTAACTTGATACTGATCGTATAAATCGGCAATGAAGCCGGAATGTGCTGCGTTTAAGAACGAAAATTTGTCCATATTTTATAGAATACTCGGTATTTTATTAAAAACCTTAGCAAAAGTACAACGTTTTGGCCAAAAAACCGTGTATTGGTTATCGATTTGTTAATAATGTAAATAAATATAACAGATTTTATTTTTTCTGTTAATTTACACATTAAAAATATGCGATTTGACCATATTTAAAAGTGCCACTTCCGCAAAACACCTATGTTTTGTAAACAGCTAGTATGAAGTTTACGTTAATATTTTCGATTTAATAACTCTTTTTCGGTATAAACACCCTGTTGAGGTTTTAACAATCGTAATTTTTTAATACTGCGTTTGCTGGTGGTAGCTTTTTTGCCAGCAAAATTGTGTTGTAAATAATTGATAAGATTGGCAATATCATAATCGTTATAACGAACATTATTTACCAGACCTGGCATGGTTGCGCTTAGGTTGTAAAGTTTTCCGTTTACATGTATCGGTCCAGAAAGGCCATGAAGAACGATTAATGCAAGACGTTCAGAAGGTCCGTTAACATATTCAGAGTTCTTTAAAGGAGGTGCCAAACTGCTGATTCCTTGACCCTTTGTTCCGTGACAGGTAGCGCAAATGTTTTTAAATATTTTTTCACCGGCTTTCAGAGAGGCTGATGTTTTTCTATCCTTGGCTCTTTGATGATTCGTGTCATTTTTTTCAGCAATGGTCTCTTTAACTAAATATGTTAATTGATTTTCCGTAAGTTTTTCTTTTTCTAAATAAAGAAGAAAGTCCTCTTCGTAATTTCTAAGACTGCTGATAATGGCTTCATTATATAGATTGTCTTTAGGATACTTGTTTTGGATTTTTGCTAAAATTGAAAATGTTTTTTCTTTGGAGTGAGCAAGCCAATTTCCTAAAGAGTTTGCAATATAAATATCTAGCGTTGCATTATTTTTTAATTCCAACGTATGCAGGCATTTGATAAAGGTGTCTAGAGCTTCTTTTGAAGCATAGTTTTCTGATATGACTAGGGCGTGACTTAAAGTCTCAATATTGTCTACTTCGGATAGTACTTTAGATAAAAAGTAGAAATCTAAAGCGTGTAAGCCTTCTAAGGTTTGCAACGCATGTGTTTGAGCATAAGCATGTTTTTCAAATACCATTTTTTTTAAAGCAGGAATGGCAATTTCCTCAAATCGATAGATCAATATATGTTGTGCTCTATCTCTTAGCCAACCATTGGAATGTTTTAAAAGAGCTACCCAGTCAGGTACCGTTAATCTGTCTAGATTTGTAAAAGGTTCTTGTTTGCTGTTTTTGGGTGATACTTTTAATATTCTACCCATTCCAATAACGGTGTCTAATTGCCTTTTTGCATATAAGTTTTTCAGGTAAGGTGTAAGAAAGGCTTTGTCTTGGATGATTCCTCTATGCATGTCCACTATATATAGATTACCATCGGGTCCATTGAATAAATTAACGGGTCTAAAACCTTCATCAGTAGAGGCAAGGAATTCTTTTTTAGGGATGGCCTGCTGACCTTTTGTTCTGGTCTGTGAGAAATCTAAAACATTTCTTTTGATCAGATTGGCTTCTGGTGCGCATACAAAAGCATTTTGATTATAAGAGGACGGAAATTTATCTCCTCTATAAATAACAGGTCCACAAGCTGCTGTAATATTGATAAGAATGCTGTCTTTGTCTAATCTTCCCGGAATATAACCTCGATTGACTGCTGTTGCATGCAATGGAAATACTCTGTTATTATTGATGGTTCTTTTTCCAAGGGATTCAGAAATGAGTTGATGTTTGTTTTTAGAGCTCGTATTCGGAAGTACGTAGTCTCCTATTAGTTGTGTAGAATTGTTGTTGTAATAAATTCTACCAAAGTTGTCGCGACTGATTCCCCATTGACCTCTAAAGCGAGTCGATTCTTTGATCCATTTGCCATTTTTTCTTTGATATCTAGCACTTGATTTGGCATTGTAAATCCAATTGTCAATATGCATCATCAAACCATTTGGTTGATGTTCTACGTTTCCACCATGGGTATAATGAGCATCTACCAATACTTTGTTCACGGGCTTATCATCTTGTATGTCTACAAACCATAATTTAGGTGGTTCGGCATATAAGAGTCCTCCATACACATGAGCAATTGCTCTTGGCAGAATCAAATTTTCCATAAAAACCTTAGCATGGTCAGTAATACCATCTTTGTCAAAGTCTTCTAAAATGGTAATTCTTCCATTTGGCATTTCTTCTCCCGTACCTTCTAAGTTTTGCATATAGCCTCTCATTTCTACGACCCAAATTCGACCTTTGTTGTCAAAGTCCATGGTGACAGGTGCTTCAATAAAAGGTTCTGAGCAAATAGATTCTAGTTGAAAACCTTCTTCTATATAATAAGAGTCCAATGAAACTTTAGGTTCCTCATAATCCGTAGGAGAACAACAGTGAAAAGTAAACGTTAGAAAAAAGAATGCAGCGGTTAGAGTAAGTTTTTTTAGAAATTTAATTAAAATCATGGAGGTGTTTCGGTTTGCAACAAAGATAGGTAATTTCAATGTTTACGTTGTTTAGCTTGTTGTTTTTTAGATGGTTGAATTAGCAAGAATTATGCCGAATATTTTGTCGAGATGAAATGTTTGTTTCACTTTGGTTTTTACGCAGTGTTTTTTCAGCAAAAAATGTAGATTTTTTAAGTTTTTTTCTTGTAGAAATTAAAATATAATCTATATTTGCACACGCAAAACAGAAATGGTTTGCCTTCTATATGAAACTCCTCCTTAGCTCAGTTGGTTAGAGCATCTGACTGTTAATCAGAGGGTCCTTGGTTCGAGCCCAAGAGGAGGAGCAAAAATCAAAAGAGTTACACGAAAGTGTAACTCTTTTTTTGTTTTATTTTGAAGGTAATTGGTTGCTGAGTATGTTCAGTTTAGGTTTTACGTATATTTTTATAAGCTTTCTAAAAATTCATTTTTTTCATAGCTAAATGTTTTTCTAGAGAGGGGGATAAATAAATATTTGGTAAAACATTTTTCACAGCGGTATGCTTTTACAAATGGAATTGATTTTAAGAGTCGATTTCGTTTGATTCGCATTCTATAAGAAGAATTGCATTGTGGACATTTTTTCATTTTATAATAGGGTTTGTTATATAGACAGTATAGATTGAAAAGACCCTACCTAAACATATGTTAATTTTATATTTTTTTACTTTCTTATTGTAGGATTTAAAATATTAGTTATATTTGCACTCGCAAAACAGAAATGGGTTGCATTCTATATGAAACTCCTCCTTAGCTCAGTTGGTTAGAGCATCTGACTGTTAATCAGAGGGTCCTTGGTTCGAGCCCAAGAGGAGGAGCAAAAAACAAAAGAGTTACACGAAAGTGTAGCTCTTTTTTTTGTGGATGCTTTTGGGCGAGAAGTTTATGCTGAGCTTTGTCGAAGTAAGCCCAAGTTCACATGGAGCCTGTCGAAATGAGGAGGAGCAAAAAACAAAAGAGTTACACGAAAGTGTAGTTCTTTTTTTGTTTATGAAGTGTTTTTTTTGCTAGTTGCGGTGTAGTTACTGTTGTGTTTATCTTTTTTGGGTGCCATTGACGAGCACTTTTTTGCTTAAGATTCCTTTGTTTAAAGAGGTTTGTGATTGTTTTATACGGTTAAAAGAACAGTATAATCCTATGAGTTTTATAAAATTATCTGCATTTGACTTATTTTTATAGATCAACTAACAAATCAATTAACTTATGAAACATTAATTATTACTGGGCGTTGCTTTTACCTTTATCATGTCAACTAGTTTTGGTCAAGCAATTAATGCAGATGCTGTGCAGGCTACAATGAAAAAAGTTGCCGATTGGCAGATAGAACATTTTAAGGATACTTTTAGCGGAAGAAAAAGAGCTCATCATATTGCAGATTGGACGAGTGGAGCATTATATGTAGGGATGTACAAGTGGGCAGAGATGTCTGGTGATCCAAGTTATTTTGATTGGTTGAAAAGTATTGCAGAAGAGCAACAATGGAAATTGCATCATAGAAAGTACCATGCTGATGATCATACAGTAGGACAGTTGTATTGTAATCTTTATAAAAAGTACGAAGATAAAAAGATGATCGAGCCAACGATAAAACAATTTGAGTTTATCAGATTTCACCCTTCCCAAAGTAAATTGAATTGGGAGACTCCATTTCATCAAGACCGTTGGAACTGGTGCGATGCTTTATTTATGTCTCCACCCGTTTGGGCTCAGTTATATACTATTACTGGTGAGCAAAAATATTTAGATTTTATGGTGTCGGAATACAAAGCGACTACTGCGTTTTTATTTGATAAAAAAGAAGGTTTGTATTATAGAGACGAGAGATTTAAAACAAAAGAAGACCATGGAACTAAGGTTTTTTGGGCTCGTGGAAATGGCTGGGTTTTTGCTGGATTAGTAAATATATTAAACGAACTGGATCCTTCTCAAAAAGAGTATCAATACTTTTTGAAAATTTATAAAAAAATGGCAAAAAATCTTATTCAGATTCAAACAACCAAAGGGCATTGGGCAATGAGTTTGCTAGGAGAAGAGTTTTACCCAACTCCTGAAACAAGCGGAACTGCATTTTTTACTTATGGTTTGGCTTGGGGAATCAATAATGGCATTTTAAAAAGTGATGTATATAAACCTGCTGTGGAAAAAGCATGGAAGGCACTGGTAAGTCATATTACTGAAGAGGGAATGTTGGGGTACGTACAGCCTATTGGAGCTGCTCCGGGTCAGGCTTGGCCAGATAAAACGGAGGTATATGGTACCGGTGCTTTTTTGAGTGCGGGAACTGAAGTTTATAAATTGTATCGATAAAATATTTCGGAAAAAGAGGTTTTTTCATTTCGAAAAGTTATTTTTAAGAATAATTCTCAATCGAAAAAAATGTCTCAGGAGTTTAATAGTCAAAGTTCCGTCATAAATTATGATGCCAATTCTTACGAGAAATTTGAAGTGTCAGATATTGATACCATTAAATTGCCTGCTGAAAATGGTAGGATTCAATGGTTGAATACCTATGGTTTTGCTTTTAAACAGGAGTTTTTAAAAATCGTAAAAAATAATAGTTTAGATGATTTTTTGACAAAGCTTCTGACCGAGGATATTCATCCCAATAAAGTGATAGAGTTGGATGATGTTTCTTTGATCACGATTCGTGTATTGAAAACTGATGAAGATGATTTCAAATCCGAGCAAATGGTTTTGATAGTATCTCATAAATTTGTGTGGTCTATACAAGAAAGAGCGGGAGATCATTTTGGTTGGATTCGACAAAGATTAGAGTCTAATAAAGGGATTACAAGAAAGAAAAACGCAGATTATTTATTGTATTTAATTTTGGAATCTATTATAGATCATTATCATGATGCTTATGAAGATCGTTCAGAATTAAAAGATATTAATTTTTCAAATGTAAAGCCCACACCTGAGTTTACGGTAAAAGTTGAGAAAAGAAAACAGATTTTATTTAAATTTAAAAAAGCTTCCATTAGTTTAGGTGATATTATTATCAAGCTTGAAAAAACTTCCTTTGATGATTTTGAAACCAAATATTTTAGTGAGCTTAAAGAGCAAACAAATAATTTAATTGGCGAGATTGATTTTGAAATTCAAGAATTAGAAAGTAAGATAAATTTAATTTTTAGTATTCAGGGGCATCGTTTGAATGAGGTGATGAAAACCTTAACGATTTTCTCTGTGATATTTATTCCATTGACTTTTATTGCAGGAATTTATGGGATGAATTTTGAAAATATTCCTGAGCTGCGAAATAAGAATGGATATTTTATTTTGTTAAGCGCAATGCTAGTGATCACCCTTATAAGTGTCTGGTTTTTTAAAAGGAAAAAATGGTTTTAATATGTATATTTGCGGCTTAACCAAGTAGGATTACATGAAGGAGAAAATATCTATTACCGGACTATCGTCGGTTTCTAGTTTGGGGTCAAGCCCCGATGAGATATGGAACAACTACCTAAAAAATGAGACTTTTTTAAGTGTTAAAAATTTTGAGAAATTTGATGCATATGTAGGAGAGATTCCTGTTTATATAAAAGAGGAGTTAAATGATTTAAGAAATTCCGATTCTAAATATAAAAATTTAGATAGCTCTGTTTTATTTGCAATATATACCTCAAGAAAGGCTTTGAGTCAAGTAGATTGGTCGGCAGATTTTGGTGTGAACATAGGTTCGTCTAGAGGGGCTACAGAATTATTTGAAAATTATTATGATGATTTTAAAACAAATGAATTCGGTAAAACAGCTACCTTAACTTCTCCAACAACAACTTTAGGGAATATTGCCTCTTGGGTAGCGCAAGATTTACAAACTTCCGGACCTGATATAAGTCATTCCATAACATGTTCTACTGCTTTGCATGCGGTTTTAAATGGAATTGCTTGGATTCGATCAGGAATGTCTGAGACGTTTTTAGTAGGAGGAAGTGAAGCAGCAAATACGGCTTTTACCATAGCTCAAATGCGGGCCTTAAAAATTTATGCACCCATTGTAAAAGAAGATATTTTTCCTTGTAAAGCGTTAGATTTTGATAAAGAGATCAATACAATGGTAGTGGGTGAGGGCGCTGTTGCTATGTGTTTAGAAAAAGGAGTTTCTGAAAAATCCTTGGCAGTAATTGAAGGTATAGGGTATGCTACAGAGGAATTAAAGCATAATATTTCAATATCTGCAAATGCTGAATGTTTTCAGAAGTCTATGAAAATGGCCTTAAAAGATGCTGGATTGGATACTGTGGATGCTATTGTGATGCATGCACCTGGTACTCTTAAGGGAGATAGCTCTGAATACAATGCAATTCAAAAAATATTTGGTGAGCAAATACCTGCTTTGACTACTAACAAGTGGAAAATAGGTCATACACTTGGAACCTCAGGAGTATTGAGTATGGAGTTGGCAATATTAATGTTGCAACGTCAGCAATTTATTGAAGTACCTTTTAGTACTATTTCTAAAGCCCCAAAAAAGCTTGAAACCATCCTGGTGAATTCCGTTGGGTTTGGCGGAAATGCAGTGAGTATTTTGTTGAGTTCTAAATAAGACTTTTCCTGCTTATTATGATTCAAGTCATAATAATGACAATTTTATTACGTACTTTTGAACCTTTAAATTAAGAAAAATTATGAGTGAAGTAAGACATAATTGGACGAAAGAAGAAATTCTTGACATATATAATAAACCATTAATGGAGTTGTTGTACGAAGCAGCTCAAATACATAGATTACACCATGACCCAAATGCGGTTCAGGTGTCAACATTATTATCAATTAAAACAGGAGGATGTTCTGAAGATTGTGGATATTGTCCACAAGCAGCTCGTTATCATACCGATATTGATGGGAATGACCTAATGCCAGTGCAACAAGTAAAAGCGCAAGCTTTGCGTGCAAAAGCAGGAGGTTCTTCTAGAGTTTGTATGGGAGCGTCTTGGAGAAATGTAAAAGACGGACCTGAATTTGATGAGGTATTAGAAATGGTTCGTACCATTAATAAGTTAGATATGGAAGTTTGCTGTACTTTAGGTATGGTCACAGAAAATCAGGCAAAGCGTTTGGCAGAAGCTGGTTTATATGCATACAATCACAACTTAGATTCTTCAGAAGAATACTATAAAGAAGTAATTTCTACAAGAGGGTATCAAGATCGTTTGGATACGATTGATAATGTACGTAAAACAAACGTTACTGTTTGTTCAGGTGGTATTATTGGTATGGGAGAATCTATTGAAGATAGAGCTGGAATGTTAGTAGCTTTATCAACGTTAAATCCACAACCAGAATCTACTCCAATCAATGCATTGGTAGCGGTTGAAGGAACTCCTTTAGAAGAGCAAAAACCAGTTGAAATTTGGGAAATGATCCGAATGGTAGCCACTACTAGAATTGTGATGCCAGAAACGCAAGTTCGTTTGTCGGCAGGTAGAACTCAAATGAGCCAAGAAGGACAAGCAATGTGTTTCTTTGCAGGTGCAAATTCTATTTTTGCAGGAGATAAATTATTGACAACTCCAAATCCTGATGTTGATGAGGATATGAAGTTGTTTGAGAAATTAGGTTTAAACGCAATGAAACCTTTTACAAAAAAGGTACAGCCTAAAACTGTAGAGTCTGAAGATTCTCAGTTAGCAGCAAAAGGAGAAAATCCAAAATGGACGCGTCCAGAACATAAAATTGAAAGAAACGAAGCTGCTAAAGCAAGTGCTAAAGAAATTAGAGCTGAGTTGAAAGACAACTAATTCTTGTCGATACAATAAAAGTAAAACCTTCATAATTTAATTTGTGAAGGTTTTTTTTTATCGAAAAAAAATAAGTTTTTTTATTACGCAACTTTGTCTTTTGAACGATGATAAAGAGAGGGAGCTCAAAAAAAACAATTTTAATAGGCAAAAAAAGACCCCTTGTTTTTGCAAGAGGTCTTTTCTGTTTTATAAATGAAAATTTTAATGGAATAACTTGATGACATCATTTGCATTGGCAAATAATAATAAGGCCATTAAAACAACAAATCCTGTGATTTGTGCATATTCTAAAAATTTATCAGAAGGTTTTCTTCCTGTAATCATTTCATATAATGTAAATACTACATGACCTCCATCTAAGGCAGGGATAGGTAGTAAATTCATAAAACCTAACATGATCGATAAAAAGGCTGTAATTCCCCAAAAAGATTGCCAACTCCAAGTGGAAGGGAAAATGCTTCCGATAGAAATAAATCCTCCTAAACCTTTATAAGCACCAGTTTCTGGATTGAAAACTTTTTTCAGCTGTTTGATATAATCCGTCAAAGTTTTGACCCCTTTTGCTGTTCCGGCAGGAATGGCCTGTGCAAAAGTATATTCTTTTGTTTCTAGAGTGTAGTAACCTAATTTTTCCATGTCTACATCAGGTAAACTACCAAGACTAACTCCTATTTTTCCATTTTCGTCTAAGTTTACAGGAACAGTGATGTCTTCATTTTTTCTTTTAACAGCTAATGTCACTGTTTGATTTTTGTAGGTCGTTAAAATAGCACTGGCCTCATCAAAGTATTTTATAGGAGTTCCATTGATGGCTAAAATTAAATCTTTTGGAAGCAATCCACTTTCAGAATTTTTTGACTCTGGACCAAATCCACCAATCACAAAAGGAATTCTTGGAGATATAAAAGGTCTCACTCCTTTTCCTTTTTCAATTAATTTTGAAATAAAATCTACAGGGACTTCTTTTTCAATAGTTTGTCCATTTCTTTCAATGATATAGGAAGTACCATTGATAAATTCACCTGGCAAACTAGAAAATGCCTTTATTTTGTTTCCATCAACCGATTTAATTTTGTCTCCTGTTTTTAAGCCCAATTCAATTCCTAAAGAATCTGTAACCCAAATACCGTCTTTTACATTTTCATTAGGTAAATAGCTTTCTCCCCAAGTAAATAAGATCAAAATATAGATAGCAAATCCAAGAATAAAGTTTACGATAACTCCACCTAGCATTATTATCAAACGCTGCCAAGCCGGTTTAGATCTAAATTCCCATGGTTGCGGTGGCAATGCCATTTGCTCCGTATCCATACTTTCATCAATCATTCCAGATATTTTCACATATCCTCCCAATGGAATCCATCCAATACCATATACCGTATCTCCTATTTTTTTCTTGAAAATTGAAAATTTATAATCGAAAAATAAGTAGAATTTTTCTACTCTGGTTTTAAATAATTTAGCTGGAATAAAGTGCCCCAACTCGTGCAGTACAATTAATAATGATAGACTTAATAAAAATTGTGATGCTTTGATAAAAACTTCCATTTGCTTTTTTAGGTATAAAAATCGAAAGCAAATGTACAATTTTAAATAAAGGCTTTAAATTGATTTGTAGAAAGAATTGCATTCTGTTGAGTTAAATTGTGTTAAAGACAGGATTTTCTCAAATAAAAATAAATTTCTTCCACCGAGAATCGTAATTTTGATCTCAATTATGGAGATCAAATATTTTAAGAAATCAATTCCAACACTTTTGGTGATGTTGGTCTTTAGTGTTGTGGGGATATTCGTGTTTTATAAATTGTTGACACCCGAAAAAAAACTGCCTGTATATAGTCCGATTGATGTAAATCCAAGATTGGTAGATGCTTCTTTGCAACACGTAAAAAAGAACCATAAAATTGCAAATTTTGCATTGGTCAATCAGAATGCAGAACTTGTTACCGAAGCTACTTTTAAGGATAAAATTTATGTTGCAGATTTTTTCTTTACTCGTTGTGGAACCATTTGTCCTATCATGACCACCAATATGGTTGAAATTCAAAAAGCGTTCTTGAAGGATGATGATATATTGTTGTTGTCTCACTCAGTCACTCCTGTAATGGATAGTGTTTCTGTGTTAAAAGAATATGCAATGAATAAAGAAGTAGTAGATGCTAAATGGCACTTGGTAACGGGTGAGAAAAAAGAAATTTACAACTTGGCTAGAAAAAGTTATTTCGCCGTTTTAGATGAGGGTGATGGAGGTTCTCAAGATTTTATTCACACCGAACAATTTATTTTAGTAGACAAAAAGAAAAGAATTCGCGGGTATTACGACGGGACTGATCCCAAAGAAATTCAACGAATAATTGAGGATATTCATCTTCTTAAGAAGGAATAGTTTTAACTCTCGATAGAAATAAAAACAGGAGAAAACTTATTTTAGAACGATTCTAATTTAATATATTTGCACACTACATAAAACAGTGTTGTTTTATTAAATAGTAAAGAATTGATACATACCGTTGCAAATTTACAGAGAGGAGAAAAAGGCATTATTGAAGAGCTGTCTTTTGATGAAATACCATTGGCATTAATGGAAATGGGATGTATTCCTGGTAAGGAAGTTACCTTGATTCAATTTTCTCCTTTAAAAGATCCCTTATATATAGATGTAAATGGGAGTCATTTTGCAATCCGAAGAGAAACCGCAGAACGTATAATTCTTGTAAAACGATTGTGTGATGAGCTCTAAAAAATTAAATGTTGCCTTAGTAGGAAATCCAAATACAGGAAAAACCTCTTTGTTCAATCAGCTTACAGGTTTGACCCAGAAAGTGGGTAATTATCCGGGGATCACGGTTGATAAAAAACAAGGAACTTGCAATTTGTTAGATGGGAGTTCTGCAATTATTACAGATTTACCTGGGACGTATAGTATCAATCCGACTTCTTTGGATGAAAGTATTGTTTTAGAAACTTTGTTAAATAACGAAGGAAAAGAGTATCCAGACTTGGTGATTGTTGTCGCGGAGGTGGAGAATCTGAAAAGAAACTTATTACTTTTTACTCAAGTTAAAGATTTAAAAATACCTACGATTTTAGTGATCAATATGGTAGATCAAATGGAGCGTAAAGGTATTTCTCTTGATGTTGCGAAATTAGAATCTATTTTAAAGACAAAAATAGTACTTACCAGTGCTAGAAAAAAAGACGGTATTGAGAATGTAAAAGAAGCTATTTCTAAGTATACAGAGTGTGATGTCAATCCGCTTTTTTCAATATCAGAAAAAATTGATGAAGCGTATTTTAAAGAAGTAAAGTCTAGTTTACGTGGGTTTTCTTTGTACAAGTCTTGGTTGCTAATCACTCAAAAAAATCACGTTTCTTTTATATCTGAAGCTTCAAAACATATCATTGATAAGTTTAAAGTGGATCGTGAAAAGTTGAAAAAGTATCAGCACAAAGAAACTATTTACAGGTATCAATATATAAATGAGGTGTTGAAAAAAACCTATAGTATTGATAGGACAAATGGGACAGATTTGCGTAGTACGTTGGATAAGGTTCTTACGCATAAGATATTTGGGTATGTGATTTTCACAAGTATTTTGTTGTTGATGTTTCAGTCTGTGTTTGATTGGGCTTCGGTGCCAATGGATTATATAGATGTTTTCTTCTCAGATCTAAGTGCTTGGTCTAAAGAGAATTTGCCAGAAGGTGTTTTCTACGATTTATTCTCTGAAGGGATTATTCCTGGAATTGGTGGGATTGTAATATTTATTCCACAGATAGCCATTTTGTTTTTATTTGTGGCAGTATTGGAGGAGACCGGTTATATGAGTCGTGTTGTGTTTTTAATGGATAAAATTATGCGTCGTTTTGGAATGAGTGGGAAGAGTGTTATTCCGTTGATCTCTGGTACCGCATGTGCTATTCCGGCGATTATGGCGACAAGAAATATTGGGGGTTGGAAAGATCGATTGATTACTATTTTAGTAACCCCGTTTACCACCTGTTCGGCACGCTTGCCAGTGTATGCGATTATCATTGCCTTGATTATTCCTGAAGGTAGAGTTCTTGGAGTATTTAGTTTGCAAGGATTGGTGCTGATGGCTCTATATGCTTTAGGGTTTGCTTCGGCGATCATCTCTGCGTATATCTTAAATAAAGTATTGAAAGTTGACAGTAAAAACTTTTTTATTGTTGAGATGCCGAACTATAAATTGCCTTCTTTAAAAAATATCTTTTTTGATGTTATAGAGAAAACCAAAGCCTTTGTTTTAGGAGCCGGGAAAATTATTTTAGCTATTTCGATAGTTTTATGGTTTTTGGCGTCTAATGGAACAGATGATTTTCAAAACGCGGAAAAAATAATAGCAGAAAAATCAGTAGGTAAAAACTTAAATCAGGATGATCTTGAAAGTGAAATAGCCTCTTATAAATTAGAAAACTCATACATCGGTGTCATGGGGAAAATAATTGAACCTGCCATTTCTCCTTTGGGGTATGACTGGAAAATTGGGATTGCACTGATCAGTTCTTTTGCTGCTAGAGAAGTGTTTGTAGGAACATTATCTACCATTTATAGTGTAGGTTCTGATGATGAAGGGACTATAAAACAACGAATGGCTGCTGAAGTAAATCCGGATACAGGTGAGAAAAGATTTAATTTCCCTGCGGGAATGTCTTTGTTGGTTTTTTATGCATTTGCAATGCAATGTATGGGAACCTTGGCCATTGTTAAAAGAGAAACAAAGTCATGGAAATGGCCAGTTTTTCAATTAGTAGGAATGGGACTATTAGCCTATGTTTCTGCCTTGATTACCTTTACGATTTTAAAATAATGAGTGATGCAAGAGATTTTGGTGTATGTTTTTTTAGGATTGGCCATGGTTTTTCTTTTAAAAAAGTTTATTTTTAAGGGAAAGAACAATACGGATTGCGATTCTGATTGCGGATGTCACTAAAATTTATATCTTGCAGTCCTGAATAATTGTAAAATAACCTTTCTGAACCCCGAGAAAGTGATCTATTTATATTGCTATTGATTAAGATGTGTTTATAACCACAAAAAAAACAGATCATGATTAGAAAAGACATTAATGAAGATTGGAAAGATCTTCAGTTGGAAGAGGGATTGTATACCAAAAAAAAGAACAGGATATCCAATCAAGGTAGAGTGATATCTGTCGAAGAAAATGGAAAAACCCATCTTTTAAAAACAACACCAACAAACGGGTATCCAATGATGAATGCGTACCAGAAGTCCAATGGGAAAAAATCTGGTAGGTATGTGCATAAATTGGTTGCACAACACTTTTTAGAAAGAAAAGAGGATGAGGTTTATGTAATTCATTTGAATTATGATAAGTTGGACAACCGTGTTGAGAATTTGAAATGGGCTACAAAACGCGAAAAGGAATTACATCAGTTTAGTGGACCAGCGCATATCAATAGAAAACCGAGGTTACATTCAGCTAAATTGACTGAAGCTCGTGTGCGATTGATCAAAAGAAAAATCAATGATCCTAATAGGAAAACCAGAATGAAAATGATTGCCAAACAATTTGGCGTGTCAGAGATGCAATTGTACCGAATTAAATCTGGAGAAAATTGGGGACATGTCACCGATTATTAAGGAAAATAAAAATATATTAAAACACCCAAAAGGGTGTTTTTTTATGTTCGATTCTCAAAGAAAATTATGTTGGTAAAACATGAAATATATATAGTGTTTTTAATTTTAAAAAAACATGTTTTCGTACCTTTGAATTAAAATCTCTCTGGTATGGAAGACATGCTTTTTTATGATAGAATGCAATTTGCATTTACCATTACTTTCCATTATTTATTTCCTCAGTTAACAATGGGACTCTCCCTAATTATTGTGTACTTCAAATGGAAATTTCTTCGTTCTAAAAATCTTGTTTATAATGATTCGGCAAAATTTTGGATGAAAATTTTTGCTATTAATTTTTCTATGGGAGTGGTTACAGGAATTCCTATGGAATTTCAATTTGGTACCAATTGGGCTAAATTTTCTGAATTGACGGGTAGTGTTGTGGGGCAGACTTTAGCCATGGAGGGAATGTTCTCTTTTTTCTTAGAATCCTCGTTTTTAGGACTCTTTTTATTTGGTGAAAAATTACTCGGACATAAACTTCACTTTTTAACAGGCTTTCTTGTTTTTCTAGGTTCTTGGATGAGCGGTTGGTTTATTTTGGCTACCAATGCTTGGATGCAACATCCCGTAGGATATGAAATTTTAGAAAACGGAAAATTCGTATTGACTAATTTTACCGAATTGTTTACAAATCCTTGGTTGTTGCCGGCATATTTGCACAATCAAGCAGCCTCCTTGGTAACAGCTTCTTTTGTAGTAGCGAGTATCGGAGCATTTTATGTGTTGAGTGAAAAACATGAGAAATTCGGAAAATTATTTTTAAGAACAGGAGTGGTTTTTGGGTTGATTTCTACATTGATAGTTGCTTTCCCTACAGGAGACATGAATGCTAAAAATGTTGCAAAATATCAACCGGCTTCCTTTGCGGCCATGGAAGGAATTTTTCATACCGAAGAGGGTGGAGCAGAAATCGTATTGATCGGTCAGCCAAACATGAAAGAAGAGCGTTTGGATAATAAATTTGCAGTTCCAAATGTATTGAGTTTTCTTACGTATCAAGATTGGAATGCTGAGGTTAAGGGCTTGAACGAGTTTGATAAAAAAGATTGGCCAACAAATGTTCCTGGCTTGTATTATTCTTACCATATTATGGTTGGTTTGGGAACCTTATTTATTGGATTGATGGCCTTGGCGATGTTTTTATCGTGGAGAGGTATTTTGGTGAAAACAAAATGGGTATTGTGGGCCTTATTGTTCGCGGTTCCATTTCCTTATATAGCAAATATTACGGGTTGGTATACTGCCGAATTAGGAAGGCAACCTTGGTTGGTGTATGATTTGATGCGGACTGCAGCCGGCGCTTCGCCAACGGTTTCCTCAGGGAATACGTTGTTTACCTTATTAGGCTTTATCGGGCTTTATTTATTATTAGGTTTGTTGTTCCTCATATTGGTGGGCAAATTAGTGTATAGCGGACCAAAAACTTTAAAAGACTAAGCTATGGAGTTATTTTGGTACAGCGTATTGATCGGAATGTTGGCAGTCTATGTCGTTTTTGATGGTTATGATTTTGGAGCTGGAATTGTGCATTTGTTTTTTGCGAAAAAAGAAGAAGACAAACAACTGATCACGAAGTCTATTGGGCCTTTTTGGGATGCCAATGAAGTTTGGTTGATTGCGGCAGGTGGACTCTTATTTTTTGCTTTTCCGTTATTGTATGCTTCAGCTTTTAGTGGTTTTTATTTGCCTTTGATGATGATTCTTTGGTTACTCATATTCAGAGCCATTGGCTTAGAATTGCGTGGACAAATACATCATTCCATGTGGCATGCCATATGGGATAAAGCCTTTGGTGTTTCTAGTTTGTTATTGGCCTTGTTTTTTGGTCTAGCTTTAGGGAATGTTGTACGAGGTGTGAATTTAGGAGGTGTAGAGAACGGTGTTTCAAGTTATGAAGCTACTTATTTTTTTCTTCCGTTATGGAATAGTAGTTTAGATCCTTTAGCAGAGCGCTTGGGAGTGATTGATTGGTTTACCTTGTTGTTAGGAATTATCGCTGTGATTTCATTAACGATTCATGGAGCCAATTGGGTTATTTTAAAAACCAATTCAACGCTAAATGAGCAATTGAAAAAAATGATATTCCGTTTGAATTTTTTACTGGTGTTGTTTTTAATAGCATCCGTTTCTACCTTGGATATTGTGCAACCTACTATATTTAAAAATTACAAGGAGTATCCTGTATTGTTTGTTTTTCCTTTGATGACCATAGTGGGTGTTGCAGGACTTTTTGCTGTGAAAATTTATAAAAAAGAAATCTGGGGGTTTTTAAGTTCTACCTTATTCCTTTTTGGTGGATTCACAACAACGGCAGCAGCTATGTATCCAGTTTTGCTACCGTCTACAAATTCTATGAATGATTCGCTAACTGTCTATAATACGATCACAGAAGGATATGGGTTGTCGGTTGGACTGAATTGGTTTTTGATTGGGATTGTTTTGGTGGTTTTATATTTCATTGTTCAGCATCGCGTTTTTAGAGGTAAAATGGATGCAGTGGATTATGGAGAGCATTGATTATGACAAAGGAGGAAGTAATACTTGCATTAGAAAAATTAGCGAACCCTGAGAAGGTGGCCTTTAAAGCTGGTAAATTCGGTGTAAAAACGAGCCATAGAACTTTCGGGATTTATCATAAAGATTTGAAAATTCTGGCTAAGGAAATTGGCAAAAGTACGGCCCTTGGGATAGCACTTTTTGATACGGAAATCTATGAAGCTCGAATTTTATGCAGTAAAATATGTAACCCTTCTGAAGTTTCTGAAGATTTATTAGATAGTTGGGTAGAAACTTTTGATACTTGGGAGATTTGTGATTCCTTTTGTATGGAGCTGATCAAATTTCACGAATTAGCTTTAACAAAAGCCTTTGAGTGGAGTAGTAGGGAAGAAGAGTTTGTCAAAAGAGCAGGTTTGGTGTTGATGGCCGTTTATGGCTTTGCTGATAAAAATGCGGAGAATTCAGTCTTTGAAAGTTTTTTTCCGGTACTGCTTAGAGAAGCGAAAGACAATCGAAATTTTGTAAAGAAGGCCGTCAATTGGGCAATTCGTCAAATAGGAAAAAGAAATCAAGATTTAAGAAAAAGTGCCATTGCACTCGCAGAGGAAATAGCTCTATTGGAGGAACGCTCTGCCAAATGGATTGCAAAAGATGCTTTGAAAGAGTTGCAGGGAGAAAAATTAAATGTGTTGGATTATCCTAGAGCGATCTATCGACCAAAATTAAAAACGTAATTTTTTCCGATTCGCTTTTTTTTCACTGTTGGATTTTTTTGAATCCAATCTTCTTTTGATACTTCCCTTCGTTGGTTTTGTGTTTTTTCTGATTTTAGGCTTTTTGAGAGATTCGAATAACAAGTCTAAAAAGCGTTGTATAATTATTTTCTTGTTTTGAAACTGACTTCTACTTTCATCACACTGTAAAATAATATTTGAGTCTTTGCTGATCCTATTCGCTAGTTTTTTAGCGAGTACATTTTTTTCATTTTCTGAAAGAGCAGCAGAATTCTTCAAGTCAAAGGTCAACTCAATTTTTGTTGCCACTTTATTTACATTTTGTCCACCAGCACCGCTACTTCTAATGCCTTTTAAATTGATTTCCGATAAAATTCCTTTTTGGTTCATCTCTGTTAAAAATTATTCTGTTTGGACAATCGGGACATTGATAAATTCAGAAACCAATTTTACATCATTCATAAGTGTGTTAAGATTTCCATGGTCCACAACGTGAATTCGTTTTCTAGAATTTAAAATTAGATTAAATTCATAGCTATAATAACTCGGCGAATCACTGTCGTTACTTCTTATGTGTTCAGAAATAATTTGCAACCCATGAATATTAGAAAGTTTTGTGCAGTTTTTATCTTCAATGAACGGGTCCATTAAATATTTTTTTCGGAGTTTCCCTCTACGAAAATAACCAGAATTCATATCAAAGACAATCGGCTTCCTAAATCGTAATACCAAAACAATTCCAACAAACATAAAAACGGAAGCTAATATCGTGAGCCATAAAAAATCTTTATTTTCTCCAGTATACAGCTTTTTAGAATAAACAGACCAAGCTGTCAATAACGAAGAGAAAATAAAAACATAGGGAACAAAACGATACATGAGCGTTTTTTCAAACACGATTGTATTATTTTCTTTTTTCGCATTGTGAGTGATAAAATTAGCACCTCCTTTGTTTAAAGGTGTCCATTCAGTTTGTATGGTTTGGTGTTGGGTTGGATTATTCATAATCACATTATAAAGTACGCAATATATTAGAGTTTTTTTCAAAAGCAGTTCCAATAACAACCAAATCTGCTCCACTTTCAAATGCAGTTGCAATCGATTTTTTGTCTCGTAAGCCACCACCAACGATAATAGGGATGTTGCAATTTTTAGAAACAGATTGGATGATTTCTTTTTTTACCGGTGTTTTAGCACCGCTTCCCGCTTCTAAATAAATCAATTGTTTTCCTTGGTATTCTGCTGCTAAAGAAGTATCGGCAATAAGTTCAATTTCCGTTTGAGCGATGGGTTCTGTATTGCTTACTTTCTGAGTACTTGTATGAGTGCCACCGTCAATTAAAAGATATCCTGTCGGGATAATTTCCATAGGATTTTTTATCAGATAGGGTACAGATTTAATTTGTTGCTCAATTAAGTATTCAGGATTTCTACCGGATACCAATGATAAAAATAAAAGAGCATCAGCTTTCTTGGTGATCTGACTATGATCTCCAGGAAAAATAACAATAGGAATTTTAGTATGCATTTTTATTTGTAGGACACATTCTTCTGTAAGTCCAGCCGCCACAGTACTCCCTCCAATAAATATATAATCGGCATGAGAGTTATTGATTTTCTCAACCGTATTTTGAATTTCTAAAAGATCCAATTTGTCAGGGTCTAATAAAATAGCGAGCAGTTTTTTTTGGTTTTGCTTAGCGCAAATAATATCTTGTAGTATTGAACTTTTCATGGATCTAATCTAGTGGGATTGCATAAGCCAGAGTGAATCCATCGATAAAATCGAATTCAATAGCATATGGTTCGTTCCAAGGATGCTTTTTTATCCAACCGGTCGTTTTTTTATGAGTCAAAACAAATGGGTCTATCGGAAGGTGTTCCCTAAAAAGCAATCCGCCTTTTGGATGGATTTTATAAAGACTTTCTTTTGCTCCCCATAAAACGGTAAGCTGCTCGATCAAATTTTCATCTGTTAAAAAACTAGATTCCGAACCAACAAATTTATGGGCAATACGTTTGATTTTATCTCTGTTTTTTTCAATGTCAATTCCTACGCATTTATCGCTAATAATAACAGTAGAATAAGTAAATGAATGACTGATAGAAATATGTTTCCCGTCTTTTAAATTGGGTTTTCCTGTTTCAGAATAAAAAAGATCTGCATCTGAATACCCCGCTTTTTTTAATAAATGGCGTACACTTATAAATCCTTTTTGGTGCAATTCCGATCTCATATTTGTCAAGCGAGCGATGCTGTTTGCGGATAAAAAAATAGTTTTTAGTTCTTGTAAGGTTTCGGTTATTTTCCAGACTAGAACTGTGGTATTTTTGTCAACGGTAATTGTTTTGGCTAAAGGCATTTATATTGTCAAAGGTATTTCGTAATTTTGCATCCTAATTCACAAATATAAGAACTATGAGTTCAGAAACGTCAACATACACAAAATTTAAGGTAAAAGACATTAGTCTAGCAGACTGGGGTCGTAAGGAGATTCATTTAGCGGAAGCAGAGATGCCAGGTTTGATGAGTTTAAGAGAAGAATATAAAGGTCAGAAACCTTTGGCGGGAGCTCGTATCGCTGGATGTTTGCATATGACTATTCAAACGGCTGTTTTAATTGAAACATTAGTTGATTTAGGTGCTGAGGTAACTTGGAGTTCTTGTAATATTTTTTCTACACAAGATCAAGCTGCTGCTGCTATTGCTGCTGCAGGTATTTCTGTTTATGCTTGGAAAGGATTGAATGAAGAAGAGTTTGATTGGTGTATCGAACAAACTTTATTCTTTGGAGAAGAGAAAAAACCCTTGAACTTAATTTTAGATGATGGTGGAGATTTGACAAATATGGTGTTAGATCGTTACCCAGAGTTGGTTCCTGGTATCAAAGGATTGTCTGAAGAAACAACTACAGGAGTGCATAGATTGTATGATAGAGTAAAGGCAGGAACATTGCCAATGCCTGCAATCAACGTGAATGATTCTGTTACGAAGTCTAAGTTTGATAACAAATATGGTTGTAAAGAATCTGCAGTGGATGCAATTCGTAGAGCAACAGATGTAATGATGGCTGGTAAAGTGGCTGTTGTTGCTGGTTATGGTGATGTTGGTAAAGGGACTGCTGCTTCTTTAGCAGGTGCTGGAGCAAGAGTTATTGTAACTGAAATTGATCCAATTTGTGCGTTACAAGCTGCAATGGATGGATTTGAAGTACGTAAAATGGACAATGCTATTTCTCGTGCTGATATTGTAATTACAACTACGGGTAATAAAGATATCATTGTGGGTCGTCATTTCGAGGCTTTAAAAGACAAAGCTATTGTATGTAATATTGGTCATTTTGATAATGAAATTGATATGGCATGGTTGAATGGAAATCATGGTGCTTCTAAGGTTGAAATTAAACCTCAGGTAGATCAATATACAATTGATGGAAAAGAGTTTTTAGTTTTGGCTGAAGGTCGTTTGGTCAACTTAGGTTGTGCAACGGGTCATCCAAGTTTTGTAATGAGTAATTCATTTACAAATCAAACATTAGCACAATTAGAGTTGTGGTTGAACGGAGAAAGCTACAAAAACGATGTTTATATGTTGCCAAAGCACTTAGATGAAAAAGTAGCACGTTTACATTTATCTAAAATTGGAGTAGAATTGGATGAATTAAGCCAAGACCAAGCTGATTATATCGATGTAAAAGTGGAAGGGCCTTTCAAACCTGAGTATTATAGATATTAATATATTGTGCACTGAGCTTGCCGAAGTGTGCTGAATTTTATTAAAAAAACGCCTTGAGTTTCTCAAGGCGTTTTTTTGTTTATTGTGATGTTTTGGATATTTTTTTAACAAATGTTAGGGAAATATGATAAATGCTAGAAATTGTATAGTTAAATTGTTAATAACTTGTTGATTTTTGATGAAACTCCTATATTCGTTTTAAAATTGATCAATTAAAAGGGCTGTATGGTAGGAGTTTCCGAACACCATTTCAAAAACGTCAAGGGACTGATGTTTTTGGTTTTCTTCGTGTTTATTACAATAACGAGTTTTTCTTCAAAAATTTATGGGCAAAACTGTACCGTAAATGCAGGGATTGATAATACAATCTGTGAAACAGAGACACTTACTTTACAAGGTGTTTTAGGAGGAGCGATTGATTCCTCTTTATGGGTGCAAACTGGAGGTCCTTCGGTAATCATAGAAAGTCCTACAAGTGAAGTAACGGATGTAATCGGTACCATTGGAGGAAATACCTATACTTTTATGCTTACGGCTGTCTGTGGTGATACCGTAGATGCCAATCCACAATCGGTCACAATTACAGTAAATGCAATTCAAGATGCAGTTGCAGGTTCAGATATTGAGGGCTGCCCAGGAGTGTATTTGTTAAATGCGACGCCAACAGATCCAAATATAGTAGAGGTTAGCGGTAGCTGGTCCATCGAGGGAGGTAATGGAGCTGGAATAACATTAACAGATCCTTCTTCAGCAAACTCACAGATAACTTTATCAAATACTTCAATTGGTACCACAACATTGCGTTGGACTGTTGAAAATACGACTACACTTTGCAGTACCTATGATGAAATTCAAGTAACAAATTTTGGTGGAGAACCAATCGCTATTGCAGGGAATGATAAAACCTTGTCGCAGTGTTATACCACAAGTACAGGTACTAATTTAGATGGATCTATTGGAGGTGATGGTACAGGTTCTCAAATTGGAATGTGGTCCTTCGTATCTGGTCCAAACGTGCCTAATATTTCAGATGAAAATGATGCTAAAACG
>NZ_JAQWGB010000075.1 GCF_029238425.1 Flavicella sp. | reverse complement strand
GGACAATACAATCTTTCAGAGTCGAAAATATATTTTTCTGCTTCTTTCAGCGGTATCGATAATATTTACAGTTTGGACTTGACTGGAAATAGAAATTTGCAACAAATCTCATCTGTAGAAGTCGGAGCCTATTTTCCAGAGATCTCTATAGATGACAAAAAAATTATGTATTCTGAATTTACAACCAAAGGATACAAACTACATGAACAAAATTTACCATCTGAATTTAAACCCTATATAATTCCGAATTTAGAAATTGATAATTTTTACGACTTAAAAACGACAGAAATTGAACATGCCATCTTAGACTCTATACCTGAAAGAGAGTACAAAATTAATGATTACAAAGGATTTTTTAAAGGCACAAAATTGCATAGTTGGGGATTGACAACCTCAACCACTTCTGCCAACACCCTAGGAGCCAATGTTCAGTTTCAAAATATTTTAAATGATTTTAGAGGAAATATAGCTGTTTTGCATAACCTCAACGAAGGAACTAATAGTTTACGTGCGAATCTCGGATATGGAAAAGGTTTATTTAGCTGGAATATAAAAACAGCGACACTGAAAAGAAATTCAACTTATGGCGCAAATGGAATAGCATACGCTTCAGAATTTAATGAATTATTCTACGGAGGTGGTTTTTCAATCCCGCTTTCTCGATTCAAAGGAAACTATTCCCAATCTTTTGAATTTGAAACAAATTATATCCAACACGACACGTACAACTATGATATCTCTAAAAACATCATATTAAACTTTGGAGCCATAGAATCAAGTATCACACTTTCTAATATCAGAAGGACAGCCTTGCAAAATGTAGCTCCTAGATGGGGACAATATCTCAATTTCAATTACAATAAAAGCATCTCAGAGGTAACTGCTGAAAAAATATCTTTCAGTAGTATATTTTTCTTTCCAGGATTATCCAAAAACCATAGTTTCAACATTATTTTTAACGGACAAAAAGAACTTCTTGAAAACCAATATAGATACTCAGACACATTTAGATATGCGAGAGGTTATAATGGTATTTCAAACGATCAAGTAGTAAAATTTTCTGCGAATTATGAACTTCCCTTAGTTTATCCAGATTTTGGAATTTGGGGACTGACCTACTTTAAAAGAATTCGTTTCAATGCATTTTTTGATGCCAGTAGTATAGACACTAAAACCTATGGAATAGACGATTCAGCATTCGATCCTGTTTTAACAATCACTCCAAGCACACTACAACAAAACTCAGTTGGTGCAGAATTAATTTTCGATAATATTTATTTCAATATTGCTCCTGTAGCACTTGGGTTTCGCGAAAGTTTTTTATTGAACAATAATATTAGCAATCCGACTAGAACAAGTGCATTTGAGCTATTTATTCAAATCGGTTTTTAATTTTCACCCAACACATTCCCAATGATATAACCACCAGTCCAAGCATTCTGAAAATTAAAACCTCCAGTTACCGCATCTATATTTAAGACCTCACCAGCAAAAAACAAGTTTGAATGTAGCTTGCTTTCAAATCGTTTGAAATTAATTTCTTTTAAAGTAATACCACCTGCAGTAACAAACTCATCTTTAAAAGTACTTTTACCACTTGCTTTAAAAACAGCTCTTGACAATTGAATTGCTATTTCTTCCAAATCTTTATTACTCAAATCAGCCCATCTACTTGTAGGATTTACTCCAACTGTAGTTACAAAACGTTCCCATAATCTTTTTGATATCGGTTCGAACGG
>NZ_JAQWGB010000073.1 GCF_029238425.1 Flavicella sp. | reverse complement strand
GAAGATCCCATTAGTGCATACACAGTTTCTGCTGAGGGTTTGAATAATGTTAAAATAAGCGTATAGATTGTAGTAATCCAAAGCACAACAATAATCATGGGTTGCACCCTTAAAATTTTCAATCGATAGCGATTGAAATTCTTTACCAAATTCTCTATAAACCAGTTGAGAACTTTTATAAATCCCCATACCAATATCAACACTACTATTATGGTAAGAATTTTGGTAAATGAAATAATTTCTGTGGCTGCGGTAATCGTTTCAGACACATTGTCCTTTACATCCGTAACCGGTACCATTTCTTGCGCAAATGAAACCAAGCCAATAAACAGCGCTACGCTACATAAATATATCTTTTTCATATTACATATTTTCGGTTCAACCTATCTTGCATCAATGTTTTCAATGGAGTTAAATAAATAATATTTATTCCATACTCTACTCTACCTGAATTTTCCCTATAGACTAAGATCAATTGTTGCTCCAACAACTTTTCAATGGCCAAGCGTGTTTCTCTTTTTGTATTTCTCAGAATATTGTTAAATTCAACAATAGTCAATCTAGAATGCTGCAATAGTGCTTCTATTAAAAACATCTCATTCAAAGACAAGGTGGGAATTACTTTTTGCTGATAGGGTTTTAAGAACACCGTATCATCTTTGACTCTTATGGCTGATAATTTTGAAAAATGAATTGCCCTTGAAATATTTCCTTTAGCATAAAGAGTCAATAACCTATCATACTCCGCTTTAAGCAACTCTTGTCTCAGCTCTGGAGCAGCCTTTTTCAAGCTTTTATTCAATTTTTTTGTCAAACGAGTCGGTTTTAAATACACCAACTTATAACCTTCATTTCTACTGACTAATTCCTCAATCAACACTTCATTTGATATGGGTCCTAATCGTAAAATAGATGAAAAATTAGAACTAAATAACTTCACATTGCTTAAAAAATAATTGCTGTATTTTTTTACGGTTATAACCCAATAAACTCTTAATTTGGTTCTATGCACAAATAACAAAAATTCTTCTATCAGCTTAAAACCGCCGATTTCTCTTAAAAACATGCGTTCAATATTTTCAAAAACAATCACGTAATTTTTTTCTTGAGCAAATAAATCTTCTTTAAGTGCACTGATATTTTTATAATCACCCTCTAACTCAAAAACACCTTTTAAAATCTTCAATAATTTTTCCTGAGAATGTATGGCACTTTTATTCTCTATAATTTTTACATTTTCATACAAGCTAATGCTACTATACATCAAAGAACTTGATCCCTCTCCAAAATCAGAGACCACTAGCAGAGGAGCATTGTTTATTTTCCAGTTTTCATAAGCGATCTTTAAATTTTTCAGTTCATCATCCCTCCCTTTTAACTGGGCTTGATTTTCTACAGGATAGGTTGAAAATCTTTCTAGATAACCATCAGGAAGAAACACCTCTTCGTCTACCTCCTCGATGACCATTGATTTTTTTTCGTATTCAATGTCGATCAAACTATATAAAAACACCTTGGAACGATGCACCAACTCTTTTCTATCAAATTTCATATCGCTATTTTTTCTTTTTCTTCTTACTAGCTTTGGCAAATGGATTGAAAGCTAATGCCAAGTCCAACCAATATTCTAAATCAGACTCTAAATCGGTAGCAGCCTCTGTCAAAAAAACATACCCTTTCATAGCCCTACCTGTAAAATTCATTTCTTTACAGCCTTCTTTCTTCAAAGCTTCTTCATAGTTTTCTGTTCCAATTCTCGCCATGACTTCATCTCTAACCACACCCACACACACTTTCTCATCCACCATAAAACAATAACCTCCCATCATTTTCATTCCTCTATATTGGATTTTTTTATCTAAAAAATAATTTTCTATGCGTTCAGATAAATATTCGTTGTAAGCCATTTTTTCTTTTAATTGTTTTCTTTTTCTATTTCTTCCTTCTAAGATACTATTTTACCAAACAATTACGATAGTCGTTGACCAAATTAGTACTTCACAGCCAAAAACATTAATGTGCACTGGTGGATGACTCCAAAGTCACTCTTGTTGGAGTATCTTTTCCTAAAATGATGGATTCCGTTCCAATCGCAATGGCTTTGATGGTATTGGTAATCGTTTTTATTTCTAAAGTTTCTACCTCGTCATCTACGGTATGATAATAACGATCCTTGTCAATCGGACAGGTTGAAAAGGTATGTGCCGGCACTCCCAATCGTGCCAAAGAAGCATTGTCTGATCGATAAAATAAATTGAACTTCTTATAAGGATCAGGGTGCAATGTATAATCTGTTCCTTTTAGATTTTTTTGAATAATTTTTCCAAAGTCAGATCTCTCATAGCCGGTTAAAAAAGCTGTTTTTGGTCCAAATTTTGAATCCTTTCCTATCATTTCAATATTGATTCCTGCGATGCAATTTTCTGCATTTCCTTGACTGCCAAAATAAGTGGATCCCCACAAACCTTTTTCCTCTCCAGTAAATGCAATAAACACAATACTTCTTTTATTCCCTCCTCTTTTCTTCCAATACTTGGCCAAAGTCAATACTGCAGTCACCCCAGAAGCATCGTCATCTGCTCCATTGGCTATAGAATCTCCTTTGACGGCTTTTAGAATCCCTAAATGATCGTAATGTGCAGAAACCACTACCCATTCCTTCTTCTTTGAACTACCTTCTAAAACCCCAATAATATTTGACAATTCCATTCCTCCCTTAGAAAAAGTCTGTCGGTAATCTTTCGCTCCTTGAAAAGGTTTCAAACCAAGCTTTTTAAATTCCGATTCAATATATTGTGCCGCTTTTTCAATCCCTTCGGTTCCAACTTTACGTCCTTCCATGGTATCTGAAGCAAGAGTGTATAGATGTTTTTTCACTTGTTCGGACATAATTTCAACTTCCTGAGCCGAAATATCAATAATTGATAAAAACAATATTGCCATACAGGCTTTGATAATTTTTCTTTTAATTTTCATGAATAGAATTTTATTAGCTAAATGTACACTTTTATTTAATTCCCTTTAAAATCAGGATATCAACAATTCTAAAAACCTGTGAATAAATCATGCAACAACTATAAAGAAAATTGAATATATTTGTAGCCGATAAACTTTAGGGGTGTCCATCGACGATGGACTGAGAATTACCCTTTGAACCTGAATAAGTTAGTGCTTACGTAGGAAAAAGTAGAGTCAGTTGACTCTTTTATTATTTACTAAGCGATGTCCGACATCGTGTACTACTTCAATAAAAACAGGCATGGCCTGCTAAAGTTTTCGCAATAAATAATGTACAATGATTATAAGCGTAAACAATACTCAAAAAGAAATTTCTGATAACACTTCCATAGAAGCGTTGTTAAAAGCATTACAGCATACGCAAAATGGAATCGCAGTTGCTATCAATGAAACCGTTGTTTTAAAACATTCTTGGAGCGAACATGTTTTAAAAGAAAATGACGAAGTGCTTATCATTCAAGCAACTCAGGGAGGATAAATAAAGCTATTAGCCTATAGCCTTTAGCTATTGGTGAAATTATATATAAATTAAGAATAACGCCAAAGGCTAACTGCCAAAGGCCAAAAGCTAAGTATAAATGAAAAACAAAGACACAGCACCACAGGAGGGGAAAATCACAAGAAACCCTTTTCCTAATTCAAAAAAGATTTATGTAGAAGGAAAACTTCACCCACAGATTAAAGTAGCCATGCGCGAAATTTCTTTGAGTGACACCAAAGATTCTATGACAGGAAAAATGACTCCGAACGAGCCAGTTACTGTATATGACACTTCTGGACCTTATACAGATCCAAGTAAAGAAATCAATGTGCACGAAGGTATCGAAAGAATTAGAGAGCAGTGGATTTTAGATCGTAATGATGTAGAAGAATTGGATTCATTTACTTCTGAGTACTGTAATGAAAGATTGAACGATGCTAGTTTAGACCACATGCGTTTCAATCTAAAAAACAAACCAAAACGTGCAAAAAAAGGTCAAAATGTAACACAGTTACATTACGCTAAAAAAGGAATCATTACTCCAGAAATGGAATACATCGCCATTCGTGAAAATCAACGAATTGACGAAATGACTGAAATCAGAAAACAACATCCAGGAGAACATTTTGGAGCAGCGATCCCTGCTAAAATCACTCCTGAATTTGTAAGAGAAGAAGTTGCAAGAGGACGTGCGGTAATACCATCAAACATCAATCACCCTGAAGCTGAACCTATGATTTTAGGTCGTAACTTCTTGGTAAAAATCAACGCAAATATTGGAAACTCTGCCACTACATCTTCTATTGAAGAAGAGGTAGAAAAAGCAGTTTGGGCTTGCCGTTGGGGAGCTGATAACATCATGGACTTGTCTACAGGACAAAATATTCATGAAACTCGTGAGTGGATTGTACGTAACTCACCAGTGCCAATCGGAACTGTGCCAATTTACCAAGCTTTAGAAAAAGTAAATGGTGTTGCTGAAGATTTGACATGGGAAATTTTCCGTGATACATTGATTGAACAAGCTGAGCAAGGAGTAGATTACTTTACAATCCATGCCGGTGTATTGTTGCGTTATGTTCCAATGACAGCAAAACGTGTTACTGGAATCGTATCTCGTGGTGGTTCTATCATGGCAAAATGGTGTTTGGCACATCATAAAGAAAGTTTCTTATATACGCACTTCGAAGAGATTTGTGAAATCTTAAAATCATACGATGTTGCTTTCTCATTAGGAGATGGATTACGTCCAGGTTCTGTGGCTGATGCCAATGATGAAGCGCAGTTTGCTGAATTAGAAACTTTGGGAGAATTGACACAAATTGCTCGTAAGCATGAAGTTCAATGCTTTATTGAAGGACCAGGTCACGTTCCAATGCATATGATTAAGGAAAACATGGAAAAACAAATTGAAGCTTGTGACGAGGCTCCTTTCTATACATTAGGACCTTTAACAACAGACATCGCTCCTGGATATGACCATATTACTTCTGGTATTGGTGCTGCTATGATTGGTTGGTACGGATGTGCAATGTTGTGCTATGTAACTCCAAAAGAACACTTAGGATTGCCAAATAAAGAAGACGTTCGTGTGGGAGTTGTTACCTATAAGCTAGCAGCCCATGCAGCAGATTTAGCCAAAGGACATCCAGGTTCTCAACATAGAGATAATGCTTTAAGCATGGCTCGTTTTGAATTCCGTTGGGAAGATCAATTCAACCTAGGATTGGATCCTGAGCGTGCTTTAGAATACCACGATGAAACATTGCCTGCAGATGGAGCCAAGGTTGCACATTTCTGCTCTATGTGTGGACCTAAATTCTGTTCAATGAAAATTTCTCAAGAAGTTCGTGACTTTGCAGCTGAAAATGAAATTGCAGATAACAACGAGGTGATTGCTAAAGGTTTTGAAGAAAAATCTCAGGAATTTAAAGACAAAGGATCAGAAGTTTATTTATAAAACAATCTTCAATTAACAATGTGCAATTAGCAATTACAAAGATTGCCAATTGCACATTGTTAATTGCTAATTACCCATTGAGAATGATTGTATTAATAGCTCCAGAAAAGGATATACCTAATGAAATTGAAATACTACATCAGTTATTTCAAGAGGGACTTGAATACTATCATTTGAGAAAACCTGATAAAAATTATCAAGAACATTGTGAGTATCTACAACAGATTGATGAGAAATATCACAACAGAATTGTAGTGCATTATTTTCATGAATTGATCAATAAATTTGATTTAAAAGGAATTCATTTTCAAGAACAAAAAAGAAGAGATTGCTTGGATACACCAAGTGATTATTTTACCAAGTTTGATAATATGTTTGGTAAAACTATCAGTTCTTCTTTTCATGAACCTGAACAATTAGAAACATGCAGTTTTGAGTTTGATTATCATTTATTGAGTCCGGTTTTTTCATCCATTTCTAAACAAGGATATGAAGGAAGAGGCTTTGATGTAAACTCTATTGATAAAACTATTATTGGAATGGGCGGAGTTACAACTGAGAATCTTGATGACTTTAATCGTCTCGGCTTTCAAGGTGTAGGAGTTTTAGGAGGAATTTGGAATAGCGATGAACCTGTCAATGAATTTGTTAAGATGAACAATTTACAATGAACAATTAGCAGTTAACAATTAACAGGGTACAATTAGCAGAGAACAATTAAAAATGTCAAACAATATTATTTTAGATAAAACCTATTCGTTTGCGGTTAAAACCGTTAAGCTTTCTCAGTACCTAGTGGATGAGAAAAAAGAATATGTACTGTCTAAACAAATATTACGTTCTGGGACTTCAATTGGTGCTAATACTGAAGAAGCAATTGGTGGTTGTTCTAAAAAAGATTTTATATACAAACTGAATATTGCATACAAAGAAGCCCGAGAGACAAAATATTGGTTAAGATTATTAAAAGACACAGGGTATATAAGTATTGATGAATTTGACTCTCTTTTTGAAGAACTAGGACAAATTCTAAAAATATTATTCACAATTATCAAAAAGTCCAAAGAAAATGAACAAAGATAAAATTGATAATTGCACATTGCCAACTGGTAATTTTAAATACATATTAAGTATTGCTGGTCACGACCCTTCAGGGGGTGCTGGTTTGACTTCAGATATCAAAACATTTGAAGCACATGACTTGTATGGTTTGTCTGTATGCTCTGCTATAACCGTTCAGAATGATGTGGATTTTAAAAAATGTATTTGGATAGATACTGAAGTAATTCTTTCTCAAATAGAAATACTCTTTGAACGTTTTGAAATTCCTGTTGTTAAAATTGGAATTGTAGAATCTTGGTCGACCTTGTCACTTATAGTAAACAAATTAAACGTCCTAAACAGAAATATCAAAATTGTTTTAGACCCAATATTTAAAGCAAGTGCTGGTTTCGATTTTCATTCAAAAGAAAGTCAAGGATTACTAGATTCTATTTGGAAACAATGTTATATCATCACTCCAAATTACGATGAAATTCAAAGTTTGTATCCCGAATTAGATATTGATGATACCGTTGAGCATGTGTGTAGCATGACTAATATTTATTTAAAGGGAGGACATCGAAAAGAGAAAAAAGGTTGGGATGAATTGTACCATAGCCATATTGTCATGGTAAATATCCCACCAAATGCAAGTTCAATAAATGAAAAACATGGAAGCGGATGTGTTTTATCTTCTTCACTAGCTAGTAATTTAGCTCTTGAAATTGTTCTAGAAGATGCCGCTCAAAATGCAAAATATTATACAGAAGATTTTTTGAATAGTGACTCAGGTTTATTAGGAAAACATACAACAATTAAATAGTCATGATAAAATGAAACATGTCAATTCGAGTGATTTTGAGGAACGAAAAATTGTATCGAGAACTTCTTAATACTAATTTGACTAACTCGGACACTGAGCCTGTCGAAGGGTAACTTTTATAACTAGAAAAAAATGAGCATAAGTAAATTACACTATATATCACAAGGAACAACCGTAAAGGAACACCTTGAAAACATTCAACAAGCTTGTCAAGCTGGTGCTGAACTAGTACAACTTCGTTTGAAAAATTATTCTGAAAAAAAGATTTTAAAAGCCGCACAAGAAGCTAGAGAAATCACAGGTCATTTTCAAACTAGGTTGATTATCAATGATCATTATAAAATAGCCAAAGAAGTAAAAGCAGATGGTGTTCATTTAGGAAAAACGGATACTTCTCCTTTGGAAGCTAGAAAACATTTATACACTTGGCAAATAATTGGTGGTACAGCAAACACTCTAGAAGATTGTAAAAACCTATTAGACAAAAAAGTAGACTATATTGGTTTAGGTCCTTTTCGTTTCACAACAACAAAAGACAATTTAAGTCCAATTTTGGGAACAAATGGTTACTTGACAATTTTAGAAGAATTGAAAACGGAGACTCCAATTGTTGCGATTGGTGGAATTACTTTGGAAGATGTGCCAGAAATTATGACTACAGGGGTTCATGGAATTGCTGTTTCTGGAGAAGCCACAAAAGACTTTAATAAAATCAATACTTTTTATCAAATCTTAAAAGGCGAAGATAAATTGGAGCAAAGATTTGATATTAACAATTTCAAATAAAATTTTAACCCATGGCCAATAAAACACAACCCACAGCTGCTAGCGTTGAAGAATTTTTAAACAGCGTAGAAAAAGAGCAGAAAAGACAGGATAGCTTTGAAATATTAGCTATGATGCAAGAACTGACTGGGGAGAAACCCGTGATGTGGGGAGAAAGTATTATTGGATTTGGACAATTTAAATACAAGACAAAATCAGGTTGTGAAGACAATTGGTTTACCTGTGGTTTTTCGCCTCGGAAGGCAAATATCTCCATGTATCTAATGGGATGTGATATCAAACAAAGTCAAGATTTATTGGATCAATTAGGAAAACACAAAACCGGAGTTGGTTGTTTGTATGTGAATAAACTTGCTGATATCGATAAAGAAGTATTAAAAAAAATAATCAAAAGAACAATAAAATTACAAACTGGCCATTAGCCTTCAGCTGTTTGCACTTAGCTGCCAAAAGCCAAATGCCAAATGCCATAAGCCATAAAAAATGACAGATATTTTAAAAATAGCCGACAAAGAATTCAACTCACGTTTATTTACAGGAACGGGAAAATTCAGTTCAAATGATTTAATGGCAGATGCTATTTTGGCTTCTGACAGTGAATTGGTAACCGTTGCACTGAAACGTGTTGATGTGGACAATGAGCAAGATAAAATGTTACAAAGCATACAAAAGCCACATGTAAATTTATTGCCAAATACTTCTGGGGTACGTGATGCCAAAGAAGCCGTATTTGCTGCGCAATTGGCTAGAGAAGCTTTAGAAACAAACTGGATTAAATTAGAAATTCATCCAGACCCAAAATATTTATTGCCAGATCCTATTGAAACATTAAAAGCAGCAGAAGAGTTGGTAAAACTTGGTTTTGTTGTGATGCCATATATTCATGCTGATCCAGTTTTATGTAAAAGATTAGAGGAAGTTGGAACCCAATGCGTAATGCCTTTAGGGGCTCCAATTGGAACAAACAAAGGAATCAAAACAGTGGATTTTTTAGAAATCATTATTGAGCAAAGCAATGTTCCTGTCATCGTTGATGCTGGAATAGGAAGCCCTTCTCATGCTGCCTATGCAATGGAACTAGGTGCAGATGCCGTATTGGTAAATACTGCTATTGCTGTTTCAGAAAACCCTACAGAAATGGCAAAGGCTTTTAAAATGGCAGTACAAGCAGGAAGAATGGCTTACAATGCAAAATTAGCAAGCATCAAAAAACATGCTGAAGCAAGTAGTCCATTGACGAGTTTTTTAAATTAATTGCCTTTAGTTTTTGGCCATTAGTCATTAGCAACTATTTCTATGAGAGATTATCGTAAATATGAAATTTGGAAAAAATCGCATCAACTAGCTTTAGAAGTTTATGGTGTGACTAAATATTTCCCTAAAGAAGAAATGTATGGCATTACTTCTCAATTACGCAGGTCTTCACTGTCTATCCCTACAAATATTGTTGAAGGATCTGGCAGGCATTCTCAAAAGGAATTTGCTCATTTTATAAATATAGCTTCTGGATCGGCTGCTGAAACTGAATATTTAATTCGATTTTCTTTCGATATTAAATATTTAAATGAAAATGATTTTAATAAGATTAACGAAGAGCTAATAAGCATTAGAAAAATATTAAATGCTTTTCATCAAAAAATTAAATTATAATGGAAGATGTGAAACCAAAGGCCAAAGACCAAAAGCCAATGGCTAAAAATAGCTTCCAAGCTATTTTCGAACAATACAACTGGGATGAACTAGAAAAGGAAATTTATCAATATACATCGGTTGATGTAGAACGTGTTTTAAGAAAAGACAAGATTGATATTTCTGATTTCAAAGCATTGATTTCTCCGGCTGCCAAACCATTTTTAGAGGAAATGGCACAAAGAAGTCATGCCCTTACAAAAAAGCGTTTTGGGAATACCATTCAGATGTACATTCCGATGTACTTATCCAATGAATGTCAGAATATTTGTACCTATTGTGGTTTTAGCATGACCAACAAAATCAGAAGAAAAACACTTTCTGATGCGGAGATATTGCAAGAAGTAGCTCATATTAAAAAACTTGGTTACGATCATATTTTATTGGTTACTGGAGAGGCTAACAAAACTGTTGGCGTGTCGTATTTAAAGCACGCGATTGATTTGATTCGCTCTGAATTTTCAAATATTACTATTGAAGTACAGCCTTTAGATCAGCATGAGTACGAACAATTAATTGATGCCGGATTATACTCAGTACTAGTATACCAAGAAACGTATCATAAAGCTACTTATAAAACGCATCATCCCAAAGGGAAAAAATCGAATTTTGATTACCGGTTGGATACACCCGATCGATTAGGAAGAGCCGGAATTCATAAAATTGGAATTGGTGCTTTATTTGGATTGGAAGACTGGCGTGTGGATAGTTTTTATACTGCATTGCATTTAAAATATTTGCAGAAAACCTATTGGAAAACAAAATACTCCATTTCTTTCCCTAGACTGAGACCTCATCAAGGTGATGTACAACCTAAGGTAGAAATGACCGATTCTGACTTGGTACAATTGATTTGCGCCTACAGATTGTTAGATGAAGATGTTGAATTATCTATGTCGACTAGAGAAAATGAGGTCTTTAGAAATAACATCATCAAATTAGGGATTACTTCTATCAGCGCAGAGTCCAAAACGAATCCAGGTGGTTATGCTGTTGAACCACAATCTTTAGAACAATTTGAAATTTCTGACGAACGTTCTACAAACGAAATCAAAGAAATGATTCAAAACCAAGGTTATGAAGTCGTTTGGAAAGATTGGGACAGAAGTTATGATTTGGCGAAATAGGATTTTGGTCTTTGGTCTTTGGTCTTTGGTCTTTGGTAAAAAAAGAAATACTCTTGAGAATTGACACAATTGAATTGAGATTTTTTAATTATTGCACAAGTTTTCTATTACACTTTGTTAATTGCGAGTTGCTAATTGAAAACCTATCTTTGTAAAAAAAATGAAACAAATGGATTTAAATCTTATTCCAAAAATAAAACATACAGACAGTGGTAACTTTTTTCTTTTAGCTGGTCCCTGTGCCATAGAAGGAGAAGATATGGCTTTACGAATTGCTGAAAAGGTGGTAAGCATCACAGATAAACTAGAAATTCCTTACGTTTTTAAAGGAAGTTTTAAAAAAGCAAATCGTTCTAGAATTGATAGTTTTACTGGAATTGGTGATGAAAAAGCCTTGAAAATATTGCGTAAAGTTTCTGAGACTTTTGACGTTCCTACAGTAACAGATATTCATACAAATGAAGATGCTGTGATTGCAGCCGAATATGTTGATGTTTTGCAGATCCCAGCTTTTTTGGTTCGTCAGACTGATTTGGTAGCGGCTGCCGCTAAAACAGGAAAAGTGGTAAACTTGAAAAAAGGACAATTTATGAGTCCAGGTGCTATGCAACATGCCGTTCAGAAAGTAATTGATAGCGGAAATGAAAAAGCTTGGATTACGGATAGAGGAACTATGTTTGGATACCAAGACATGATTGTTGACTTTAGAGGTATTCCTGAAATGAAAGCCTTTGCTCCTACGGTTTTAGATGTAACACATTCTTTGCAACAACCCAACCAAACAAGCGGAGTTACCGGAGGAAGACCTGACATGATTGAAACTATTGCCAGAGCTGGAATTGCAACAGGTGTAGATGGTTTGTTCCTAGAAACACATTTTGATCCTGCAAATGCCAAATCAGACGGTGCAAATATGTTAGATTTACAACATCTAGAAAGCTTATTAGGTAATTTGGTTGCTATCAGAAAAACGATCAATACATTAAGTTAATGTTTGTTCTTAACAAAATACAAAGACTGTTTTTCAGAAATGTAAAACAGTCTTTTCTATTTACAGCTCTCTTTGTAGTGCTTCACTCCTACGCGCAAAAGTTTGAAAAAATAGATGAGATTGCTTTAAGTTACAGCAGTGGTATCTCTGATGCCAAGGTTTTGGCTACACATATTTCTGATGACTTCAAAGATCAAAGCGATCAAGTACGTGCATTATTTATTTGGCTAACCCATCATATAGATTACAATATAAATGAATTGAATTATGGGGCTACCAACTATAGTTTCCGGTATAGTTCTAAGGAGGAACTAGAACAGAAAATCAGAGCGCGAGATTTAGAAATCATATCCAAAACAATGCAAGAAAAAAGAGCCATTTGTGAAGGCTATTCTATGGTTTTCAAGGAGGTCTGTGATATACTAAACATCAGATGTGAAATTATCAGTGGATACAGTCGAAGTCCATTTTCTCAAATTGGCAAATTACCTTTAAGCGGAAAACATGCATGGAATGCTGTGTATATTAACAATCAATGGAAACTGATTGACACTACTTGGGGTGCAGGATACAGCAGAGACTCTGAACACTGGGTTAAAGATTTTGATGCACATTATTTTTTTACCGCTCCGAAAGACTTACTCACAACACACTACCCAGAAGAAAAAAAATGGCAATTGACTCAGCCTTCATTAAATGAAAAAGAATTCACAAGTCAGCCTATATATTCTTCTTTGTTTTTTGACAATAATCTAAAATTATTAGCCCCAATATCGGGAATTATTCATCCGAAAAACAAAGCATTTATTCTTATAGAAATAGACAATCTACCTCCTGCATCGGAAATGGGTTTTGCGTTTGAAAACGATTATTATCTAACCTCTATCATACCTGAATTTGAAGGGAGTAAAGCTATTTTAAAAATACCTGTTGCAGGCAAAAAGAATACTACTTTAAATGTTTTATTGGAGACTGAAATGATACTCCAGTTCAGAATTGATTAACGACTTGAGTCTTTTCTAATTTTATGGATCAGATGTTCCAATCCATTTAATTTTAATTCATATACCAAACGTAACATATCCCCTGTTTGTCCTTTTGGAAAACCTTTGTTATGATACCAAACGATATAATGCTCGGGCAAGTCAATAAGATACGTTCCCTTAAACTTCCCAAAGGGCATTCTTGTATGTGCTAATTTTTTTAAATACTCTTGTTGCTCTTGCATTCTTGATTTTTAACAACATCAAAAATATTATTTCTTTTCAAATTTCTCACAAAACAATCGCTGAATATCTTATTATTTTGTCTAATTTTGCAGCCAGCTCATTGAATAGTTTCTGAAACATATTTAGAAACATGGGGACGACTGGTTTTGACAGCGAGATCAATCAATATGTAAGCATGTCGAGAAAGGAAACAACTCTCGTAAAACTCGGTTTCAACATTTTATACGGTGAAGAATCTTTCGCCATGGCTGCCTAATCTGAATTATAGTAGGATGGGCCTCGGCTCACAAGGTGAGCAGGCTATGCATCTCCGGAAAGCCTTGGTATGCGGCGTTCCATTTTGAGGTGTCGTAAAAGTATACATAGAAAAAATAGGCTTCGATATTTTTTCGAAATTAAAGAAGATAAGTCTCTTGTAGCTTGTTTTTAAGCGGCATTGGATCGAAAATTAATTAGAAACTAAGCATGTAGAAAGCCTTGCGGTTGCTTGTTTGGACCCGGGTTCGATTCCCGGCGTCTCCACAAAACAAAACCTCAACAAACTGACTGACAGTATTGTTGAGGTTTTTTATTTAAATAAGAAATCATGATTACCATTCCCAACCAAAACCTGTGGTAAACACATAATCTATTTCTTTACCCTCTTCAACTGGTCTATTATCATAATTGAGTGTATATCCTGCTCTTACGTAGAAATCTTTTAATATAAAATCATCATATTTTGCATCAAATCTAAAATTGGTACGAAAACGACCCGCTTCTACATTTTCATCTGCGACAATCGTTGGGTACGCGATGATATTAGTAAATAGATTTAAATCACTTACATCATATAAATTTAATTCTGTTCCAATAAATCCTTCAACAGAATTCCTTGTAGATTCTGGCGTAATAAAACCATCATCTGCAATAATCGCTGAAAATGACTCATTATTGTAAGCCATTCCTGTAGATAAATTCCAATAGGATGCATTCGTATGAATAATATAATTACCAACACCTAGCATGGCTGTGGTACGCAAATCTAAGGACTGTTCTGTATTGGAAAGTAAATCTATATCTGCAGATAGGTTCCAATCAGATGGTAGAAAATAACGAGCACCAAGCCCGGCATCATTTCTTTGTATGTCTTCCACATCGTCCTGAGCTGTTAATAAGGTATTATAATACAATTCTGTAGACCAAGTATCTGCAATATACCCAATCCTAAGATTTCCATTCAATTGACGTTGGTTATTCGCTTTAGTAAGTGATAACCCAAAATCAATATTCGCAGAAATACGACTTAAAAAACTACTATCGACACTATTTACAGTAACAATTTCAGATTGCCTAATGGTAATATCAGCACCATTTTCATTAGCAATAAAAACCATTCCATCACCAGAACTCCTAAAAGTCCCATTGATTCTCCTTCCATCAGAAAGTGTAATTAAATACCGTTGAAAGGTTTTCATTTCTTTTATATCTTCCCATTTTATTTTAAAGTCAGAATCGGAATACGTAGGCTCAATTGTAAGTACACCTTTGTCCATACTTTTCAAGTCACCATCGATGATATTACCATTAACAAGAACTAAAGAATCATTTTGGGCGAAACTATAAAAATGAGTAATTGCTAATAAAAAAAAAGTAGTAAATAGTTTATACATATTAAAATACATTTATGTGATTCATACCTACTAGTTGTAACCATTCAGAATAGAAAACAATCTAGTATCAATCAATATTTATTTATTTTACTAAAATACAAACTGTTTTAAAAATCAAAAACTTAAAAAGTATAATTTCAACATATAAGCTATATATTAATTATTCGAATATTTCACGAAAAACCAATACTTCCTACTTTCACCATTATTAGCCTCATTTGTATCAGCTATTAAGTATTTACTTAGAGTAATTTTATACTGTAATTAAAAACACTATAAAATGACACAAACAGAGGAACATACACTTGCTGCTGTTATCAACGCCCTATATCAGGATGCAAAATACGACAAGTTAAAAATGCTCAAAGGAGCGGCAAAAAGTTTATTCAGATCGTTTAAACCAGAAAATTTTGAAGATGCTTATTTAGCTATATCCAAAGATCAAGGTGAGGCGTTGGTGCATTTGATTCAAGATAAAAAGCTGAAAAACATAGTCGAATTCGGAACTTCATTTGGGATTTCAACATTGTATTTGGCTCAAGGGGTTGCAAAATTTGGTGGATATATTACCACTACCGAATTATTAGAATCAAAAGCCAAAAAGGCAATAAATAATTTTAAAAAAGCAGGAGTAGAAAGCCTAATTGACATAAAAGTTGGTGATGCATTGGTTACCTTAAAAAACTACAGCAATAGTATAGATTTATTAGTTTTAGATGGTTGGATGGACTTGTACTTGCCCCTCTTTAAATTGTTAGAACCTAACTTTTATTCAAATACACATATTTATGTCGATAACGCAAATATGACTGACAGTCAGAAGTTTTTATCTTCTATAGCTACCGATACCTATAAAATTCAATCAAAATTTAATGGCAAAGTAGCCATAATAACCGTAAATTGACATGAGCAACACAATAGACTGTCCAACTTGTGGCGGAAAATCAAAAATTATAGAAACTAATGGAGAAAATTGCTTTAAGGTCGTTGACAAGGTTGAACTCTTAAAAAAAGTAATTAAACTCAAAAAAGCGATGACAAAGTTTCAAAACGAGGCCACATTATTAGAAGAAGAATTGAATCAATTAAAAATAAAGAAATGAAAGAAAAAGAAATCATTAAAAACGGAGAAGGAAAAAACTATAACTATTCTCAAGATCATTGTTTTGTGAAACTTTCATCGCATCATACCAACGGCGAATTAAGTTTTGTTGAAGATACTCTTAAGCCTGGTTTTTATTTAGGCAGACACCATCATAAAATTATGACGGAGGTATTTTATATACTAGAAGGTACTGTAGAATTGATATTTGATGATGAAACAATTATCGCTACAAAAGGAGATACTATAACAGTTCCACCAAATGTTTGGCATGCCGCAAGATGTACAGAAGGAGGCAAAATGCTAAGTATTTTTAAAAATGGGCAATTTGATCTTTACCTAGAAAAATTAGCTCAAATGGCGGATGCTGATTTTGAAGATGCAGAATTAATGGCTTCCATAAATGCTGAATTTGATATATATGAAGATAGGAGCTAAATTAGAATGTTTATCATGCCTTGGTTATCTGTAAATCGTGTTTTTTTTAGAAAAGCTCAAATAAATAAGGTATCCAACTTTAGAAATCTAACAAAAAGAAATGAAATTAAGCGGTATAGTATTCTTAACTGTCGTTCTATCTTTTACTAGCTGCGATCAACCTTCAACAATTGAAGGGCTATGGGTTGTAAAATCTGTAATGGTTGGTGAGAAAAAAATGACACCCAATGCGAGATGGACCCGTTTTCATGCGGATCAAACACAAGAATCAGGGAACGGAAGATTCCAACATTCCTATGGATTATGGGAGCTGAATCAAAACAAAAACGAGCTATTTATTATAAACACAAACGGACTTGAAGACTCAAACCCTCCTTTTATGATGACGTTGGGCGCAAATGAAATGATTTGGGAAAGAATCGAAGAAGGACAGCATATTAAAGTACATCTAGAACGTTCTACTCAATTACCTGAAACCTATGCTGATAAAATACTTGGTTTATGGCTATTAGAAAAAGCCACTGGTAATGGTCCTTATTTTATGGAATCCGACACAAATGAAAATAATGAATATCTTTTTATCAGATGGGATAAGCGCTTTGTTATTGGAACCAAAAAAGGAAAAGTTCATGGTGTTTACAATGTTCATGGCCACAAACCTGAGCTAGAACTAATTCCTTATAGCACCCCACTCAAAAGAGATTTTTGGCGTATTGAATTCGCAGAAAATCTAATAACACTAAAACTTTTGAATTCTGATTCTCTTGTTACAAGACAATTTAAAAGAGTTCACAAATTTCCAAATAAGTAAATATTTCTATATTAATATTTTACACAAATGCTTCCTTTTAAAATAAACCATATTGCCATTTCTGTAAAACAAGTGGATCTTTCCTTTGAGTTCTACAACAAAGTATTTCAGTTCCAAGAAATTAAAAACACAGCTTCTAATTCAAAAACGAGATGGTTGTCCATTGGTGATGGTAAACAACTGCACCTTATCCCCCGACCACAGGCAGAAATAAAAACAAACAAGGCTGTTCATTTTGCTTTATCAACAGCTGATATTGCTTCTTTTATTTTATTTTTAAATAAATTAAAGATCCCCTATACGGATTGGAAGGATACACCTAGTAAAGATTATATTCGACAAGATGGAATCAAACAGGTTTACATTCAAGATCCGGATGGATATTGGATTGAAATTAATGATGATGGAAGACGGTTATCTAGATGGTCATGAAGGAGAATGGATTCAAAACCCTGAAACAATTTCAGAACTTTTTGATATTTTTTGGCCTTTAGAATACCAGATACATATTCATGTAAAAGGTGACAAAGGCATGAATGAATTGTTAAAAGTTATCGAAAGAAAAATGAAGGAATTTCCTAGAGAGGACCACCGAACAACCATCGTTCATTTTGCAAACTCTACTGACAAACAAGTAAAAAAACTTTCTGAGCTTGGTTGTATAATAAGTGCAAACCCATACTACGTAACTGCCTTTAGTGATAATTACTCAAAAATTGGTTTAGGGCCTGAAAGAGCCTCAGCAATGGTTAGATCTGGAACAGTTGAAAAATACAATATCCCTTATTCCCTTCACTCTGATCTCCCTATTGGACCTTCTGATCCCTTGTATCTTGCTTGGTGTGCTGTCACTAGAAATCATTGCATGGCAATGTGCATCGCCCGGACCTAGCCCTATCCATCCATGGTGCCATGAGAGGTATTACAATAGAAGCGGCTTATTCATGGAGAATGGAAGATAGTATTGGTAGTATCAAAAAGGATAAAATAGCCAATTTTACTATCATCGATAAAAACCCGTATAAAGTTGCCCCTGATGCTTTAAAGGATATAAAGGTGTGGGGAACCGTATTTGAAGGAGAATTATTTCCAAATGAAATAAACTAATACTATCAAGAATTAAGTACATGACAAACTAAAACTCATATCTGAACGCCATTTTTTTTCTAAAAATTTGAATTGACTACATTTGAAATAGATTATGCGATACAAAGAATACAATACCAATAATGTACTAGAAAAGTCAATTAAATTATTCTGGGAGAATGGTTTTAGGGGGTGCTCCATCAATGAAATTGTTCAAACAACTGGGGTGAACCGCTTTTCTTTATACCATGAGTTTGAAAACAAGGAAGGGATCCTGTATGCTTCACTTCATTTATACAAAAAAAGGTATTGTCAAGAAAAACTTGATCTGTTAAAGGCTGAAGGAGAATTACCTGAAATTTTAAAAAACTTCTTTTTAAGCTTTATTGATGAAAGCAATGCAATACCGGGATGTTATTTTATTCATATCGCAACGGAACTAGCGGACAAAGACAAAAAAATTAAGGTCTTGGTTGATGACTATCTATCGGATATCGAAAATAAACTCAATATGCTGCTTCAACGAAAAGGTGTTTCATCTGATAACTCTAATTTGCTTGCACGTCATTTTCTTGGTTTGTATTGTACCGCAACAAGTTTTTGCCTCATCCACTCAAAAGATCAACGTGAAAAACATATAGAAACTGGTATTAACGTAATTTTAAAAAAACATGGCTAGAGAATTATCACATTCGTACAATGAACTCGTAGAGAAAGCTCAAGAAATTTTTTGGCTTCATGGATTTAAAGGAATTAGCGCTAAAGAATTGGCAGAACATGTCGGTGTTAGTACCTCCACTATTTACAATAAGTACCCAAAAGAAATGCTTTTCATTGACTCCTTAAAATACTATACTTCTAATTACTCTGATCCCTTTCTTCAGCAATTAAGAGAAACGACAGAAGGCCTAGACTCTTTAAAAGATTTTTTTTATTCAATTATCGAAGCTTTACTTGATAAAACCTTTCCAAAAAGTTGTTTGATGGTCAATACGATTGTTGAAATGCGTAACGAGAATAGAGATATTATCAATAAGTATGAACAATATTTCCAGATCCTCACAGACAGCTACAAAGTAGTACTAAGAAAAGCCTATAATTTAGGGCAAATTAAAAATGAAAACAGCATAGATACTTATGCCGAGTTTTTACTTGGAATTATTTTCAGTCTTAGTATTTTGTACAAAATAAAACCAAAGGATGAATTGCAAGCTTATATAGATGAACAACTGAATTTTATTCGCTAATTCTTTTAACTGAACGCTGTTTTTTTATGATGGAACAAGCAACCTTATTTTTGTTGTATTAACCATTAAATCTAATTATTATGACAGAAGTAGTAGTAAGCAAAAGAATTCAAGTACCAGCGAACAAAGTATGGTCAACATTATCCTCATTTAGAAACATTGAAGCCATTTCACCCATCGAAAGGTCGGAAACTGTAGGTGAAGGTGCCGGTGCCAAAAGAACATGCTACATGCCAGATGGAGCAATGATTCATGAAGTTTTGGAAAAAGTAAACAACAACTCCATGGAAATGCAGTACAAAATAACGGAAGGACCTTTTCCTATAACTGGATATGTGAGTAATGTAAAAGTTGAAGCTCTAGAAAACTCAGGTTCTAAAGTTACTTGGGGTTCTCAATTCGAAACAAATGAAGAAACAAAAGCAGCAATGATCGAATTATTTGAAGGTTTCTACCATGTAATTATTGATAGTTTAGAATCCATGATTCTTAGTCAAAATTAACCACCTATGATCTCATTAAAAAAGCTCCTTATAAGGGAGCTTTTTGGGTTTTGGCAAATATCCTTTTTTAAAATTTTTTGATCGACATGCTATGCATCACTTATTTGCCTACTTTTAGGTTTGAAAGATTATCTAATCAGAAGTATCTAGGAAATACTTATTAAATCAACCATAAATAGTTTTATGAAAATACTTAAAGGACTTTTAAAAATTATTGGAGTACTCTTTGGAGCGATTCTAATTACTATTATGATTAGTCTTTATCTAGATTATCAAGGAACTAATTATTTAAAAATTGACAAGAATGAATTAGGTTCCAGCACTACTTTTCTTTTGACCAATGTCAATATAATTCCTATGGATCAAGACACTGTTTTAATAAATAAAATGCTCCTTGTAAAAAAGGGAATTATAGAACAGATTTCTGACAACATCATTGCAAATGACTTAGAAGTTATTGACGGTAAAAACAAATATTTAGTTCCTGGGCTTATAGATATGCATGTACATGTTTGGGACAGATATGAACTTGGTTTGTATTTATCAAACGGCGTTACCACAATAAGAAATTTATGGGGTATGCCTGCTCATTTAAGAATTAAGAATGATATTGCAAATGATAAAATAATAGCTCCAATATTTTTCACAACAGGTCCCAAATTAACCGGACACGAATTTATTGGGGACGATAATATAAATTTAAGCAATATTGTGGATGCAAAAGAAAAAGTAATTTCTTACAAAAACAGAGGCTATGATTTTATCAAAACTTATTATGGTTTGGATAAGGAAATTTTTGATGCTGTTCTGGAACAATGCAAAACTTCGGAAATCGATATTGTAGCACATCCATCACAAAAAGTGCCCTTTACATATCATTTAAACACCCAGATTAAATCTATAGAACATGCTGAAGAAATTGTACAACAACCATTGCAATTTGATTTAGACTCTTTGAAATTACAACCCATAGTTGATGCCATTGCACAATCCAAACACACCAATTATTGTCCGACTATTACTGTATTCAACAACATCTACCAAATGATGTTAGATGCTTCCATTTTAGACTCAGAATTGGCATCATATATGAATCCACTCATAAAAAAAACAGATAGTAAAAAACAGTTTGAACGTTGGTCCAACACTAAGAAAGAAGACCTCGCATCTGTTGATAGGATTAAAAAACAGCATGAATTTCATTTGATGATTGTTAAAAAACTTCATGATGCACATGTGACTCTCATTTGTGGGACTGACTCGGGAATCGGTGTGACCACTCCAGGATTTTCAATTCATAAAGAATTGGCATTTTATAAAGAAGCAGGTCTCTCAAATTTTGAAGTTTTGAAAACGGCAACTGTTAACGCCTCTCAAACACATGCAATTATGAATCAACTTGGGACAATTGAAAAGGGAAAAATTGCAAACTTTATTTTAGTAGATGAAAATCCACTTGAAACTCTGTCCTCTTTGAAGAATCCGACTTTTGTTTTTGTAAAAGGTAGAATGCTCGACAGAGAAACTTTAGATGCTTTTGATGGAAAAGCACAGAAAAGAAAAAACGTAATAGCATCAGCTATAAGATATTTAGAATACTTACTAGTTGAAAGGTAAACACAAACTATTCACTCCATTTTAAGGAGAAGAGACTCCAAAAATCAGAGGAACAACAAGATATTATTTATTGGGAATCACACTGGTATCAGGGTACTCCTTGAATAGATTCTGAAAATAAATTCAGAAACCTACGGACGATTGTATTTAAAAACGAGATCAATTCATTTGCACATATATCGAGAATCAAAAAACTTACGAAAACCCGCTTTCAAACTTTATTCGGTAAAAAGCCTTAGTCCTTTTAGATATTTTACATCTACGAATTTATATTTTTTTATTCCTAAGACGAATATGAAATTTATTGAGTATTTTCGAGCTTCATAAAAACTCAATATTTTATTCAATTTGAAACGTATAATTGTCTCTGTCTTAAACGATCTAGAAACGGATCAACGAGTTCACAAAGTTTGTACTACACTTTCTAAAGCAGGTTATAAAATAACTGTCATTGGATATACATTGCACAAATCTTCTCCGCTAAATAGAGAATATGAAACCAAAAGAATGCGTTTGTTTTTTAGCAAAGGATTTTTATTCTTCGCAGAATTCAATCTTCGTGTATTTTTCAAAATTTTCTTCCTTAAGAAAGACATTCTACTAGCCAATGATTTGGATACCCTTTTACCTAATTTCATTATTTCAAAATTAATGAAGAAAAAGTTAGTGTACGATAGTCACGAACTATACACAGAAGTTCCAGAATTAATAAATAGACCTAGAGTGCAATCAATATGGCTTGCCATTGAAAAGTTCATTTTTCCCAAACTAAAAAACGTAATAACTGTAAATAAAGTTATTGCTGAAATCTATGAGAAAAAATATAACGTCCATGTTATTGTCATAAGAAACATTGCGCCAATGTTAAAAAACAAAAACAAAAACATTGAACTTAGTAGAGAGGTAAAAGGAAATCATAAAATGTTAATTCTGCAGGGTGCTGGAATTAATATAGATCGTGGTGCGGAAGAAGCTGTTGAAATGATGCAATACTTGGAAAACATGAAATTATTTATAATTGGTAGCGGACATGCTATTCCTAAGTTAAAAAAGATAGTTAGCAAGTATAAACTCCAGTATAAAGTGCAAATATTAGGTAGAATAGATTACGCTTCTTTAATGGAATATACTAAGATTTCCGATCTTGGATTATCTTTAGATAAAAACACAAACCTTAATTATGAATATAGCCTGCCTAATAAGATCTTTGACTATATTCAAGCGGAAACACCATTATTAGTTTCAAATAGAAAAATTGTCGGAGAATTAGTAAAAAAACACAACATTGGATTGGTCTCTGATTCACATAATCCAAAAAAAATGGCAAGCCTTGTACAAGAAGCGTTGAATAACGAAGCTCAATACAATATTTGGCAAAAAAACTTACAATCTATTTCTGATAAATATAGTTGGGAAGAGCAAGAAAAAACTTTACTGAGTTTCTATAAAGGGATTATTTAAAGCATCTATTGCTAAAAATATAATTACCTTAGCGTTTATCCTTAACTCAAGTTTTTCTTTTTTCTCATGTTATCTATTTGCATCCCTATATATAATGTAAATGTTGTCCCCTTTGTAAACGAATTGTTGCTAGAAACGAGTCAATTCTCTAGTTCCACAGAAATAATTTTGATTGACGATGCCTCTAATAATGATTACCGAGCAAAAAATGAAAACCTAAATAAAATCACTAATTATATACAATTAAACCAAAATATTGGAAGGGCCAAAATCAGAAATTTATTTGTTCAATATGCAAAATATGAATATCTCCTTTTTTTGGATTGTGATGGACGTGTAATAAGTCCTTTTTTTATTTCGTCTTACCTTGATATCTTCAAAAGAGAAACACAAAGTTCTGTGGTTTGTGGAGGAAGAATGTATCCAAACTTAAAGCCTTCTAGAAAATTTCTTTTAAATTGGGAATATGGTTTAAAAAAAGAGACAATGTCTTTAAATAAAAGGAAAGCCAAACCATACAATTCTTTTATGACTAATAATTTTGTTATTAAAAAGTCTATTTTAAAAAAAATTAAATTTGATGAGAGTATACAAAAATATGGTCATGAAGATACACTATTTGGTTTTTCATTACAGCATCAAAACATTGAGTTAACACATATTGACAATCCTATTTTAAATGCTGATTATGAATTGAACAGTGATTATTTAAAAAAAGTTGAGTATAGTATCGATAATCTGATTTATATATTAAAATCATACCAAGATCAAAACCAACTTATCCAAAATATAAAAATCCTAACAATATTTAATATCATAAAAAACAGAAATCTGCTGTGGCTATTAAAGGTTTTGACTTATATTAGTGCTCCTCTTTTGAAACTAATGCTAATAAAAGGATACTATTTTCATATATCAGTGCTTAATTTTTATAAACTAGGACTACTCAACAAAAAAATCAATCGATAGAAATCCTAAAATGCAATCAAAAAGGCAAACAACATTTTTTTGGTTTCGAAGAGACCTAAGACTCCATGACAATCATGGCCTTCATAAAGCACTACAAACAGGGCTTCCAGTAATCCCCATTTTTATTTTTGACGAAGAAATCATCAACGAATTGCCTGAAAATGATGCACGTATTCGTTTTATTTATGAATCTCTAGAAAAAATTCAAAAAACCTTAGTAGAACATAATTCAAGTTTACTTTGCATCAAAGGAAAAACGAAAGAGGTGTGGAAAAAATTGATTGAAACTTATGAAGTGGACGCTGTTTACACCAATGAAGATTATGAACCTTATGCCATAAAAAGAGACATCAATATTTGTCAACTGCTACAAGAAAAAAAAATACAGTTTCATTCTTTCAAAGACCAAGTGATTTTTGAAAAATCAGAAGTTGTAAAGAATGACGGACTTCCTTATACTGTATACACTCCCTACAAAAACAAATGGCGAAATATTTTCCATGGAGTTTCTTTAGAAAATTATAGCGTAAATCATTGGGATTCTTATCACAAAAATCATTATGACCTACCTAGTTTAGAAAGTTTAGGATTCAAAAAATCTTCCATTGAAGTTTTACCCTACGCTATTGATGATTTGCATGATTATGAAATAGAAAGAAACCTTCCGTATATAAATAAAACAAGCTACTTAAGTCCACACCTAAGGTTTGGTACCGTAAGTATTCGTGAATTAGTAGTACAATTAAAACACAATGAAGTTTTTCTAAACGAGCTCATTTGGCGCGAGTTTTTCATGCAAATTTTATATCATTTCCCAAAAGTGGTAGATCAGAATTTCAAATCTAAATACAACCACATTGAATGGAGAAACAACAAAGAGGAATTTGAAAAATGGAAAACAGGAACCACTGGTTATCCTTTTGTTGATGCTGGAATGAGAGAACTTAACCAAACCGGTTATATGCACAATCGAGTGCGTATGATAGTAGCAGGTTTTCTTACCAAACACTTATTAATTGACTGGAGCTGGGGTGAGGCTTATTTTGCCGAAAAACTATTAGATTATGAATTATCATCCAACAATGGTAACTGGCAATGGTCGGCTGGAACTGGTTGTGACTCGGCTCCTTACTTTAGAGTTTTTAATCCTACTGAACAAATTAAAAAGTTTGACAAAGAATTGAAATACATCCGTAAATGGATCCCCGAATTTGATAGTCTGGAATATCCATTACCCATGGTAGATCACAAGTTTGCAAGAGAACGTGCTCTAGCTACCTATAAAATAGGTTTAGCTAAAGCAGAATAATGTCCTCATTATTTTTTACTTTTAACAACAATCGTCTTTAATCTCATAATAAATAAAGCCATTTGAAACCAATAATTATTTACAGCGATTTTATAAGCAATCGTCTGACTTTCACCTTGGATGTTATTTTCAAACATGTGCTTTTTGTAGATTATATTTTAGTGACTAAAAAAGAGTTTTTAAAAGTCTCTAATGATGTTAAAATCAACTATAGCAAAGAATCTCTTGAGGATGCTATTCAAATTACACCGCATCAAATAACCTCTGAAACTGACTTTCAAGAATATAGTCCAGAAGTATCTTATTTTAAAGACATTGCATATATTTTCAAAACCGCCTCAGATAAATCGATCAACTATGATTTATTTGCCAGTGTTTTCTATATGGTAAGTAGATATGAAGAATATTTCAAAACGAACCTAGATAACCATGGAAGGTTCAGAGCAGAAAATAGTCTGGCTTTTAAAAATAATCTTTTAGAAAAACCAATCGTCAATATTTGGATCAAAGAATTACAAACCTTGATCGAAACCAAATATCCAGATTATAGATTCCCTAAAAAAGAATACCAATACATCAACAGCATTGATATTGATGTAGCATATTCCTATAAAGGAAAATCAAAAGGTTTATTAGCAAGTAGTTTCATCAAAAACTTGCTTCAAGGGAATACGGATGAATTAAAAAACAAACTTGCGTTTTTTACAAAAAAAACAGAAGATCCTTATGATACCTATGCAGTTTTCAAGAACATCAATGAAAAAAATAAAAACGCCAATCTATTTTTTATTCAAGTAGGGAATTACGGAAAGTTTGATAAAAACCTGCATCATAAATCTCCTGAATTTCAAAATTTAATTAAAGAATTACATCAGGAAAATGAAATTGGTTTACATCCCTCCTACGCATCTAATAAAAATCCACAACTGATTGGTGTTGAAAAAAAGAGGTTAGAACATATTTTGGGAGAAAAAATAATTAAAAGTAGGCAGCATTTTTTAAAGCTTCATTTCCCAGAAACTTATGAAAATTTAATCCATGAAGGCATTGAACATGACTACACAATGGGTTATGCCTCTAAAATAGGTTTTAGAGCTGGAATTTGTAATCCCTTTCCCTTTTTTAATCTCAAAACAAATGAGCAAACAAATTTAATGTTGCATCCATTTCAAATAATGGACGGAACTTTAAATGGCTATATGCAATTGACTCCAGAGGAAGCCCTCGCAAAAAGCAAAAAAATAATACATAGTGTAAAAGCCGTTGAAGGAACTTTTATTTCCCTATGGCATAATTCCTCTCTTTCGGAACAAAATGAATGGAAAAACTGGAAACGTGTTTATACGGAGCTTGTAGCTTTCGCTCAATAATATTATGCCCCTTGCTGCACCACTTCAAACAACTCGCCCCCTTCACATTTGATGGTTCTTTGCTGAAATTTTAAGATCAAGGCATAATCGTGAGTTGCCATTAAAATTGATTTTCCGCTTTTATGAATTTCACTCATCAGCTCCATCACTTCTATAGAGGTTTTTGGGTCTAAATTCCCAGTAGGCTCATCTGCCAAAATTAAATCTGGGTCGTTTAACAAGGCTCTTGCAATGGCAATTCTTTGTTGTTCACCTCCAGACAACTGGAAAGGCATTTTATAATCTTTGGTTTTCATACCCACCTTATCCAATACTTCACTAATTTTATCTGCAATCAATTTGGCGTCTTTCCATCCTGTGGCTTTCAACACAAAACGAAGATTTTCAAAAACCGTTCTATCATTTAACAATTTAAAATCTTGAAATACTATTCCAATTTTTCTTCGTAAAAAAGGAATATCTCTGTCTTTTAATTTTTCTAAATCAAAACCTACAATTTCACCTTTCCCTTGTTTTAATTGAAGATCTCCATACAAGGTTTTCATCAAACTACTTTTTCCAGAACCTGTTTTTCCTATCAAATAAAGAAATTCTCCCTTTTTAATATTCAAATTAACATCAGATAAAACCAAATTTTTATCTTGATAAATTGCAGCATTTTCTAAGTGTAGTATTGAGCTTCCCATGTATGAATTTTAGTGTTACAAACTTATCGAATTCAAAAAGAACTTCCAATAAAAATAACTGTTTGTATAAGTTTGAACCCTAAGCCAATAAAACTATCCTTGGATGCGTTGTTATATAGGAATATTATTTATTTTTGAGCAACTAAAAATTTGCCTAGATGCACCCATATAAAATTTTCATCACTGTTTTAGCGCTGTTTTTCTCTTTGCTAAGCAACAGTCAAAAATCGGATAAATTTACGCATCCCTTATACGACTTTGAACAAGGTCTAGAATTATACAATAATGATATTTATGAAGCGGCTTTCAATGCTTTTTCTAGAGCTTCAGAAAATTTAAAAAATGATCCTTCTGCCACCGAAGATTGTGCTTATTACTTAGCTATTACCGCGGTTAAATTAGAAAAAAAGGAGGGTGAAAATATGTTGTTGGACTTTACGACTAAATATCCAACTAGCAGACATAAAAATAAAGCCTATTTAGAAGCTGGGAATTATTATTACAATCATGGAAAACCTGCAAAATCTTTAAAATGGTTTCAAAAAGTTTCTCCAAAATACTTGACAGCAAAAGAAGAGGATACGTATAATTTTAAAATGGGGTACGCCTATTTTTCTAATAAAAAGTATACAGAGGCGAAACAATATTTTTTACCTCTCACCAATTCTAAATACTATACAGCGGAAGCAAATTATTATTACGGATATATCTCCTACGTACAAGAAGATTACAACACAGCTCTTAAATATTTTGACAAACTAGAGGGCAATAAAAGGTATCGCAAAGAGATTTTATATTACAAGATGAACATCAAATTTCAAAACAAGAAATTTGAAGAAGTCGTGGTTATCGGAAACGATTTGTTAAAAATCGTCCCTAAAAAAGAAGTCTCAGAAATTTCTAAGGTTGTGGGTGAAAGCTATTTTTATTTAGGACAATATGATCAGGCAATTGTGCATTTGAAAAATTACCGAGGTAGAAAAAACAGATTGGTAAATGAAGATCATTATTTTCTTGGCTATTCCTATTACAAAGTAAAGGATTACGAAAATGCCATTTTGCGTTTCAACCGTATTACCAAAGGAAAAAACGAAGTAGCCCAAAATGCCTACTATCATTTAGGGGCCTGTTATCTTGAACAAAATAAAAAAAGTGAGGCATTAAATGCTTTTAAAAACAGTTCTGAACTAGATTTTAACGAAGATATCAAAGAAGATGCAGCTTATAACTATGCAAAACTTAGTTATGAAATAGGAAACCCTTATAAAAGTAGTGCCGAAGTTTTACAGGATTATGTAGAAAACTATACCACCTCCTTAAATGCGAGAGAAATCAACAAACTGATTATTGACACCTACAACTCTAGTAGAGATTTTGAAGGGGCTTTGACCTATTATCAAAGAAGAGAATTGGCAAAAGACAAAACCTTCTACGAAATTACCATGCATAGAGGAATGCAATTATTCCAGTATGCAAAATACCAAGAGGCATTGACTTATTTTAAAACTTCAAGTTCTCAAGCCTTATCAAGAGAGGTACAATCCAAATCATTATTCTGGAGAGCAGAATGTTCTTACCGATTGAATGATTTTAAAACAGCTCTTGCTGATTATAAAAGATTCCAGAGATTATCAGCTTCCAAAAAAACAACAGAATATAAAGACATCAATTATTCTATTGGATACACTTATTTCAAGCTCAAAGATTACAGAAGGGCGAAATCAAGTTTTACGGCATATGTAAAAAGCGCTAATGACGATGAGGTCAAACGCAACGATTCTTATATTCGATTGGGAGACTGTAACTTTATCTCTAAAAGTTACTGGGAAGCTATGGAAGCTTATAATAAAGTCATTGAACAAAGAGGAATTGATGATGATTATGCGCAGTACCAAAAAGCCATCAGTTATGGATTTGTTAGAAGAAATGACAGTAAAATTGAGACTTTAAAAGATTTTGACAATCAACACCCTAAATCTTCTTACAAAGACGATGCTTTATATGAATTAGGAAATGCCTACATCAGTGCCAAAGAAAATGACAAAGCCATTGCCACTTACGACAAACTGATAGAAAACTACAAAACAAGTTTATACATCCCAAAGGCATTATTGAAACAAGGATTGATTTATTTCAACGATAACAATACAGACAAATCTATTGAGAAGTACAAATATGTTGTAGCCGAATACCCAAATGCGAAAGAGGCACAACAAGCTGTTCAAAATGCCAGACAAGTATATATTGATATTGATAAAGTTGACGAATATGCTGATTGGATTCGAGAAATCAAATACACTAAATTTTCTGATATAGACTTGGACAATGCGATGTATGAAGCTGCAGAAAAAAAATACGTGAACAACGAATTACTTCCAGCCACTCATAGTTTTAAAAAATACTTGATTAATTTCCCAAATGGTATTCATGCCATGAAGGCAAATTTTTACAGCGCGCAAGCCTATTTTAGTTTAGAAAATACAGAAAAGGCAATTCCTAAATATGTTCATGTTGTTGAACAAAACTCAAATGAATACACAGAACAAGCTTTAGCTAGGTTGGTGCAAATTTATCTTGAGAAAAATTCTTGGCCTGATGCCATTCCTTATTTAGAAAGACTTGAATTGGAAGCCAACTTCCCTCAAAATGTTTTGTTCGCGCAAAGTAATTTAATGAAAGCCATGTACGATCAAGAAAAATATAAAGAGGCTGTCGTCTATGCCGAAAAAGTTTTAGAGCATAAAAAAGCAGATGTTCAAATCAAGGCAGATGCTACTATTTTTATTGCACGTTCTGCGATCAAAACTAACGATTTAGAAAAAGCTGAAAAAGCTTATTCTGAGGTTTCCAAAGATGCCAAAGGAGCTCTAAAAGCGGAAGCTCTTTATTATGAAGCGTATTTTCAAAACAGAGCAGGTAAATACAAAGAGTCAAACAAAACAGTTCAAGACCTTGCCTCTAAATATGCAAACCACAAATATTGGGGAGTTAAAGGTTTGATTGTGATGGCTGAAAATAATATTGGATTAAACGATGCCTTTCAAGCGACTTATATTTTAGAAAATATCGTTAAAAATTATGGACAGTTCGAAGAACTAACCGCTGAAGCAAGTCGTATTTTAGAACAACTAAGAACTGCTGAAAAATTTAAGAACAAAGCAACTGACACCATCGTACCAGAGAAAAAAGAAACAGAGGAATCTACTGAATTTTAAAAGGATTTTCTCAACACACAAGACACATAAACAATGAAAAATATTTTTATTTTACTGCTTTTAATTTCCGTTTCGGTTTTTTCTCAAAAAGAAAAAGACAGTGTAAGCACAGAGGTAATTAATGTAGTTTCTTCTTATAAACCTACTATTTCAGATGCTTTTAAAGCAAATGAAACACCAGATATTTCTATAGAAACTAACGACAAAAGCAATATGCAATATGGGATAAAATCACATCCTATCAAATCGGTTTTCAAACCTTATTCTGGCGGCTACAAGTCTGCAAAAACCAACTATAAAAAATCAGAATACCCAGACTATTTAAAGGTTGGTTATGGAAACTACGGAACTCCCTTAGTGGAAGCTTTCCTTTACAAAAGAAAAAAGGAACATGAAGGTCAAGTTTTTTTATACAACAAAGCTTCCAATGGTGGAATTAAAGATGTTGTTCTAAGCGACAGTTATTTGAATACTAAAATTGCATTGAATTATAAAAATCATAAAAAGGCACAGACTTGGGAAATTGGAGCCAGTTACCAAAGAGACATGTACAATTGGTATGGAATTCCGGATGATATGCTTGTTTATCAAGATGATGTAATTGCATCTATTAACGAAAAACAAATTTACAATCACCTTGTTTTAAAAGGAAGCATTCTTCTAAAACAAGAATGGATTTCAGAAAATGAAGCTCGTTTGGAAAAATTCTCTGACAAGCATGGAAGCAATGAAACAAGATTTTATTATTCTCCAACTTTTACCTTTCCGATTCAAGAAACAAAGGTAAATACAAAAGTTATTTTAGATATAATTCACGGAGAATTTGAAAATGACTATTCCAATACCATGGCAATTAATTATGGTTTTTTAAACCTAGGTGCAGAAGCCGCTTATCCTATTGAAAAGGAAAACTTATATATTTCATTAGGGGCTAAACTTTTATACAACTCAGATTTAGAAAACAAAAAAGGGCGTTTCTTTATCTACCCTGATATCCATGCCAACTTTGCTCTGATTGACGAATTATTGAATATTTATGGAGGTTTCACAGGTGGTCTGATTCAAAACTCATACCGAAGTATCGCTAACGAAAACCCTTATGTTTCACCAACCTTAAACATCAAACCCACCAGCAATGCCTTTAAATTATTTGCAGGATTCAAAGGAAAAATGACCTCAACTATTTCTTATGATGTAAACGCATCTTATTCTCAAGAAAAAGACAAATTATTATTCCGTTCCAACCAAAATTTAACCGATGGAACCATGGCTGTGACAAAAGGATATCAAGCAGGAAATTCATTTTATGCCTTATATGATAAAGTAAGTACTTTAGGTTTATACGGACAGTTGGCAGCAACTTTAGCTAAAAATATTGAAACTGGAGCATCTATCTCTCTTTTCTCTTATTCTATGGATAATGAAGCTGAAGCTTGGAACTTACCTCCTTTTATGGCGTCAATTTTTGGAACTTACTCTTTTGGTAAATGGAATACAAAAGGAGAACTTTTTACAAAAGGACCGAGAAAAGATTTGTTGATCGCATCAGACGGAACAGAAACTCCGGTTGAATTAGATGCTTATGTCGACATCAATTTATCTGCTGATTATACTTTTAATAGAAAATGGAGCGCTTTTATAGAGCTGAACAATATATTAAACACCAACTATCAAGTATATTCTAATTTCCAAGTTCAAGGATTTCAAGTATTGGCAGGGGCTGTATACCGTTTTGATTTGTAAGAAGTTTCTATATACTATTTTTTCTTAGGCTTTACTCCTCAAAGTAAGCCAATGTCTTAGATCAAATAAAATGACACTCTTTTGAAAAAGAGTAAATCAGTCTATTCTCATTTTTTAGTTTTAAATTAGAACAGTAAAAAGTATTCAATTATCAGTAATTAGAATACAAGCATTTTTTTCAAATGCAATAATTTTACAACGTATAATTGTTAAACCTATAAAGGATGAAAAAAGTAATACTAATAACCGGAGCTTCTGCAGGAATGGGAAAATCCACTGCTAAAATTTTACAGCAAAAAGGACATATTGTGTATGGAGCAGCTAGAAGGTTAGATGCCATGCAAGATTTAAAAGAGCTTGGCGTACAAACGCTTTCTTTAGATATCACTCAAGAAAACTCAATTGTGTCTTGTGTAAACACCATTCTTGAAAAAGAAGGAAAAATTGATGTGTTGGTAAATAATGCCGGTTACGGTTCTTATGGTGCCGTAGAAGATATTCCAATTGAAGAGGTGAAGAGACAATTTGAAGTAAATATATTTGGACTTGCACGAATTACTCAATTGGTATTACCAAAAATGAGAGAACAAAAGTCAGGTAGAATAGTAAACATTTCATCGATGGGTGGAAAAGTCTATGCTCCTTTAGGTGCGTGGTATCATGCCACAAAACACGCTTTAGAAGGTTGGAGTGATGCTTTGCGACTTGAACTAAAAGCTTTTGGCATCGATGTCGTTATTGTAGAACCTGGAGGTATTAAAACAGATTGGGGAACCATCGCTGCAGATAATTTAAGAAAAACATCTAGCAAAGGTGCCTATGCAGGTTTTGCCAATAGAACTGCCGATACCATGGTTGAAATGTACACCAATAATAGCCTTACACAAGTAGATGTTCTCGGAAAAACCATTGCCCATGCCGCTGTTACAAACAAACCTAAAAGGCGTTATGTGAAAGGTTTTATGGCGAAACCTTCAATTTTTATTAGAAAATGGTTCGGTGATGCGTTATTCGATAAAATACTGTTGAGTCAATTTAAATAATCAGATGTTAAAAAAAACACCTTCAAAAATAATGATCGGAATTCTCGCAACAGTTACTATTCTAGTAGTAGCCTATCTATTATTCAATAAATTTTATCCTAGTCTAGGTGCTGATATCACAGAGCAAAGAAAAGCTTTGTATGAAAACTCTAAGCAATACAAAGATGGAAAATTCAATAATACAGAGGCAGTCCCAAAAGACTTGAGTTTTAATGAAAAATTAAAACTTGCTTATACTTTTTTTACCACTAAGGTTCCTAACGGACGGCCGAAAAAAGATTTAGACATCATAAAATTAGATTCTACTAATATTGCAGATTATCACGAATCTCCAAGAATGGTGTGGTTTGGTCATTCGTCTTTCTTGCTACAAATGGAAGGCAAAAATATTTTATTAGATCCAATGTTTGGGCAAGTCGCTGCTCCTCATGATTTATTGGGAGAAAAAAGGTTTAATGAAGAAATGCCATTGGCGATGGAAAAACTACCTCAAATTGATGCAGTGATTTTTTCTCACGACCATTATGATCATTTAGATTATCCTACCATTCAAAAAATAAAACATAAGGTAAAGCATTATTATGTTCCACTCGGACTCGGTGCTCATTTAGAAGCTTGGGGTGTAGAAAAAAATAAAATCACTGAAATGGATTGGTGGGAAGAAACACAATTTGAATCCTTAACGTTAGCCTGTACTCCTGCACAACATTTTTCCGGAAGAAAACTCAATAACAACCAAAGTACTTTATGGAGTTCGTGGGTGATAAAATCTTCTAGCACCGACCTATTTTTTAGTGGTGATAGCGGATACAGCAGCCACTTCAAAAAAATTGGAAAAAAATACGGCCCTTTTGATTTAGCATTAATGGAATGCGGTCAATACAATGAAAAATGGTCTGACATACATATGATGCCAGAAGAAACCGCTCAAGCAGGAGTGGATGTAAAAGCGAAAAAAATAATGCCAATACATTGGGCTGGGTTTAAATTGGCTCTGCACGATTGGAAGGACCCTATCCAACGTGTAACCAATAAGGCTGATGAACTTAATTTAGAAGTCATCACTCCAAAAATTGGTGAAAAAATAAATATAAAAGAGAACAACCATGATTACAGTTCGTGGTGGAAAGAACTATAATCTATTGACATGAAAGAAATTATTCAAATCAATTCAATTTCAGATTCTCACGAATTTCTAGGCCTGGATAAACCCAAACATCCTTTGATTTCTGTTTTAAGAACCTCAACCGTTTTAGAAAATTTTGATGTAGATAATTTTAAATACTCCTTAGGTCTCTTTCAAATTAGCCTAAAGGTAAATTGCCCCTGCTCTATTGTTAGCTATGGTAGAAACTCTTATGATTATCAAGAAGGAGCCATGATTTTCACAGCTCCAAACCAAGTGTTAGAGTTTAAAAAAGAAGAAGTGGTTGAAGACAACGAGGGTTGGACGCTTGCCTTTCATCCAGACCTAATTCGTAAATCAGAATTAGGAAAAAACATAGAGAAATTTAATTTTTTCAGTTATGCCTCCAACGAAGCTTTACACCTATCAGAGGAAGAACAAAAAACAGTAACTGAAATAGTTGCAAAAATTGAAAAAGAATTTAGTCAGAATTTAGATGCTCATAGTCAAACGCTCATCATTTCAAATTTAGAGTTATTACTCAATTATTGTGTAAGATTTTATGACAGACAATTTTACACAAGAACCAACTTAAATCAAGATATTGCTAGTCGTTTTGAGCAACTGATCAAGGAATATTATTTTTTAGAAAAACAACTAGAATCGGGCATCCCTACAGTACAATATTTTGGAGAACAAATGAATATGTCTTCTAATTATTTGAGTGATTTACTAAAGAAGGAAACGGGGCAAAGTACTCAAGACCATATTCATAAATTCATTATTGAAAAAGCAAAAAACAGATTATTGAACTCCAAAGAAAGTGCCAGTCAAATAGCCTATAGCTTAGGCTTTGAATATCCACAATACTTTAGTAAAATTTTCAAGAAAAAAACGAATATGAGCCCAAATGAGTTCCGACATCATTTGAATTAATAAAAAAATTCCTTTTTATCTAATCCAAAAGCAAACTCAACGAATTCAAATAATCATTCCCTATTGCCAGGGTACTGATTTCAGCATAATCGCAAAAAATTGATTCTCCCCAATGTGCATCTTCCGTCAAAGAACGGAGTTCAAAACCGTTTGATGTCACGTTGATTATTTTCCCTACCACCATCTCTTCTTCATCATCAGTATCAAAATGAATCAATGAATTTTGCTCCATGATCTTAGAAAACAACTTTTCAGATGAATTTAATTCATAGTTTTCTTTGATTGTGAGTTCGGGATACTTTTTTGCAAATATTTTTTCTTTAAAAATCTCACCTTCTTCTCGTAATATTTCGTCCACTTTCGTTTTATGAATAAAACGACAACCTTCTGCAATAAAATCGTTTTGATTGTCAATCATCAAAATCCACTCCTTGCCTTCTTTCTGAAAAACACCAGTTACCTCTTCATCCCAGTCTTCAATTAATATTGAGTATACGTTATTTACTTTCATAGCTAAAGATTTATACATTAGAATCAGATGTTATTTTATTCTGATACACAGATATTTTTTGAATTAAATTCTCCGATAAAGTATACAAATACGACAATTGCTCCAAAATTACTTGCGTCTGACGTATTTCTAAAGATACTTCAGATATTTCTGTTTCATTGCTTTTATCATCTACTGCAATCTTATCATATTTATGAGTGAGCTCTTGAAACTTTTTTTCGAAAGAATTTTTAGCTTCAATGATTTCATTTTCTTCGTGAATTTTACTCATTTCCTGACCGCGTATAACTTGCCTGGCATTGGTTAAATTATCAACAATATTAACTACAAAAACAGAAAACTGATCGGAATGCTCATACAATTCATGTTTTCTAACAAAGGTTCCTAGTGAGGCTAAAGACGATAAAAATGTATTTGCCAACACCACGATATCATAAATTTCAGAAAAATATTTTCTTTTATTTTTAGGTTCTTGAGTCATTCTTTGAAAAGCAGAGTTCAACTCGCCCATTGCTAAAAAAGAATTTTTTCTTGACAATTTATAATCCTCAATATCCATTAATTTCCCATCATATACCTTTTCAATATTTTTTAGATATACTCTATTTGAAGCAAGGGTATCCAGCACAGAATCATATACGGTCATAAACTCCCACGATGGAAATAAAAATAAATTTGCCAACATCGCTATTCCTCCCCCCACAAGTGTATCAATAATTCTAAACTGGATGGCATGCAATACATTCGGACTATACATTGCGTACATAAACACAATATGTAGGGTAATAAACATGGCAAACGTTCTATAATTCAGCTGTACTAACGCGAGAGCCAAAATCAAACTCAAACCTGCTAGAATACCAAACACCAAAGTACTATCTACCAAATAAACAACCCCCAAAGCTATAACCGCTCCTAAGAAGGTACCAATCACACGGTGCTTCATTCTTTCTTTGGTCAAACCATAACTCGGACGCATGATTACAACAAGCGTCAATAATATCCAATAGGAATTTTGAATTTCAAAGAAATGCCCCAACAAAAAACCAAACACCATCGCTATAGAAAGTCGCAATGAGTGTCTAAATATGGAAGACTTCAAACTAAAGTTGACAATTAGTTTATTCCATCCATAATCTTGAGGAGTTAAAAACCGAATATCCGTATTTACATTTTGTGTCAGTTTATTATTCCTGGTAATCACATTAAGAACCCTCTCTAATACTTTTATCTTTTTTACTTGCGTTGATTGATATTCAAATAAATTAACAAGCATGTAAAATCCATCTCTACCATCAACTTCACCTTCATTATCTTTATAAGTATCTATTGCTTTTTTAATTGCCTTCAATTTTACATTTAAACCCTTATTGACTTTGACTTTTTCATCTCTAATAATAACTTTAGAAATATAATGTAAATGCTCAGCCATTTCATCTATCAAAGCCACAAACGGTGTGATATATTCTTGTTTATTTTTAAATATTTTATCAACTTTTTTATAATTGATAGGATTTGCAACTGCCAATTCCAACATATCTACCAATTCTATAAAAATCATCAACTTTCTTCGAATCCTATTAGAAAGACCTGATTTCTCTCTACTTGTTAAAAGAACATCCCTAAGGGTTTCATGTTTGGTGGTAAGCTCGGCTTGTAAAGTAAAAAGTTTGGTATTGAGTTTTTCTCTTTCTTTTTTCTCTACCAATAATTTTGACCGTGTTTCTAAAAACTCTGCGGTCAAAGTCATTGTATCCGAAAGCAATTCCTCAATATACATCTTTGGGTTTAAGAAATTTGCCATACTTGCAATGAGTAAATACCATATGCCTCCAACAAACACATACATGGTATAATCTAAAACAGACATATGTACATAAGTATGAGCAAAACTAACTACCATGGCCATCAAACCCGACAAAGAGACCAAAGAAGCCCTAAACCCATAAACGGAAATATAAGAAATAGCAAAAGTAAAAATCCCTAAAACGGGCAGTGCCACCCAAATATTAGAGGCAACATATCCTATAACCAAAGTAGCTAAGGTTGTTAGGATGATAGAAACCAACATTCCATAAGTTCTATGTTTTACACTACCGGGACTATTTGTAGGGGCATTGTAAAAAACACCTAATGCTATAGCAAAACCAATATGCGCCGCATCTAACACAAAATGAAACAACAATATTGGCACCAAAGAAGCTATTATAAAAGTTACACCTTTATAAAAATCAGCACTGATAATAAAACGTCTAATCGTGTCTAACATGAAAACTTTATTCGCATAGCAAAGTTATAAATGTTATCAGAACTAGTTGCATTATATTTGAATAAACAACACAAAAAAAACTCCTTCAAAAGAAGGAGTTTTTCAAAACACAAACACTATAATTATTGAACAAATAGAGGGTCAGCTCCAATAGTCCCAATTATACTTTCTAAATACTTCTCTGAACTTGTTTCCTTGAATTTAGTTTTCACCTTATCCAATCTTTCCTGAATACTCATTTCAGCAACGATATTTACATTACTTGGATTTTTTATAAACTCCTCCAAATAATTGATCTGTCTCGTATAGAATACTAAATCTTTTTGCTGCTTTAATTCCAATCTTTCTTTATACCAATCACTATTTATTATATAATCTCTATCAAAGAATTTTCTCAATTCAGGATCACTAATTTCTTTGCCTTCATAAGTACCATAAGCCATGATATTCAATAGAATTTTCAAGGGTGGAATGGCAGCCTCTACACTTCCATCCTCAAAATACCTCAACGCCACTTTTTTCTGAGCTTCTACAATATTATGGATTCCATCCACATAATCTTCCATTCCTTGTAATTCTGGCTGAAGCATTCCTTCGTCAAATACCGCTGTAGGCTCATCAAAAATTCTATTCATACAACGTAAGGCAAAAATATCTGTGATTCTATACCCTAACCTACTTGCTAGAACTTTTTTACCTTCAAATTCAAAATCATCAATTTTCTCCAAAGATCCATTTTCAATTAATTTTTTAGGATCTCTATCTTCTGGCATCAAACGTGCCCAAATTTCTGGTATCAATAAACTTACATCATGATCTACTTTATTTTCTGCTCCAATATATCCAGCAGCCGTACTAAATGCGTTAGACTCTGTTAATATATGAGACAACAAGGCATTGTTTAAATCCGTTGTTGGCGTCAGCATATTAAAAGGCCCTTTTGTCAAGGCTCCCTCTGAACCAGCTCCTGTTGTAGATGGAGATTTCCCTGTCAAACTACACACAAAATCCATAAACAACTCTGGAGCTTCTTGATAGTGAATTGGATTGTACACCGCCAACGGTCTTATCCCAGCAGCTTTATCCACGGGATTATTTCTTCTTCCTGGCAACACAGCATTTACAACATTTACCACTTCCTCATCTTTATTTACTTTACGAGCAAGTCGCATTCCAATCTCAGCCAAATAGCTTGTTTCATTTTCTTCTACAAAAACATTTGGTTCTAAATATCTAGGATTTTTGGTAGGTCCATCTGCTACGATACGTGTATGAGAAGGAACTACAAAATACTCTTCTTCATTTTCACTATCCACTACACTTTTAATCAAGTCTTTTACGGGTTGCGTGTACTTATCAAAATTGATCGTATCCTCATACAATTCAATGGCATCACTTTTACGCATCAGCTCATAATTTGTCAAAAAGGTATTATCAGAAACCAAATCTTTTTCCGCTCCTTTGTCATAACCTCTCACTACAGCCTCATCTGGTCTTTGAAACAAATGCGCCTCACAATTTGCTGTTACCTTAACACTTTTATCAGCATACTCTGGGTTTAAATTTTTTATCTGACTACTTGGCAACGTAATTGACGCAGAAATATCATCTTCAGTTTGAATTTTCAAACTTGGAGCAAAATCTGAACGTAATTTGTTCAACATCCAATCTCCATTTTGATTGAATCCGATTCTTACATAACTACCTACAACTTCAATTCCGTTGTATTTTAAATTACTTCCTTTTTGTCCATTAATCACCTCAACAGACATACAATCTTTCCAATTCAATTTCCTATGATCTCCTCTATACAAGCGTTTTACAAACAACACTAGCGATCTTATATGTACCGGTATATTCCCTAAGAAGTCGTTGAATTCTTCAGAATTATCATCATTTGGAATTAATAATTTTACCGCAGAACCTAGCGTTCTATTCGCACTTAAAAAAGATCTTGATGGTGCTAAGCTAGAATCGTAGTTTTTCCAACGTTTTGAATAATCATATTCGATAATTTCATCTGCCAATTGAAAATCTTTTTCAATATCCTGTAGATTAAACGATTTATACGTAATGGCATTCTGCATAGATTTAGAAATCTCCGACTTACCTCCACCGGATACGGTACAAGGTTTATGACAGTTTACTCCTTCCGCTGCAGTGATTAAAATCCTCCATAGATTGATACTTTTGTGCTTTTCTAAAGAAAATTTATTCCCTGTTGGGTGCACATAGGTCTTCTCTGGTGATAAAATCAATTTCTGTTTTTTCCCATCATAATTCCATGTAACACTATTGGTATTCGTATTAAAATATGCCGATTGTGGTACATAAATAATATTAGGATATTTTTTATCTATACCATAATTTTCAGCCTGCACGTCAATTCTATCTCCTAAGAACTTTTTAACTTCCGTAAAAGTACGTCCAGTAGTATCTTTCCCCATAAACGATTTACCGTCTACAATATCTCCCATCACAGCTCTGGGGAAGGCAACAGCACCTCCTGAATGTTCTTCCTCTAACAAACCATATAAATTCGCAGAGTAGCTAATTTGAGTTTTGATTTCTTTTTTAGAATATCCAAAATAATTATCCGCAATCAAGGTAACCACAACTCCACTAGAGTCTCTACAGGTTATTTTAAAAGCGCCCCCGTCATTGTATAATTCATTCTCATCTTTCCAGCACATACCATCATTTTTTTGACGTTCTGTGGCATCATCAAAATGAGGCAATCCTAGATCTTTTTTCTTCAAAGTTTTCAAATGAGGAGCTAGCACAATACAACCCGTATGCCCAGTCCATGTTTCCGGATCTAAGGCAGCATCATTCTGTGATAAATTTGGGTCTCCTGCATTTCCGAAAATAGACTCTACAAAATCTAAGTTACTTACCAAACTTCCTGGTGCAAAGAAATGTACCTCCATGCTTTTTTTAGGCATCACTCCTTTTACCTCTGGACACACCATAGGTCGCATTAAAAGAGAAACCATCACCTTAGCTTTATCCTTTTGACTGGATGTAAAAGGAAGAGTTTTTAAATCATCCGTTGGATTAAAGGCTGCTGTTAAAAAACTAGCAAAAACTTGTTTTGGAACCTCAAACTTATCCAATGGAACAGGCAACTCTCCTTCCACTATATGAAATGTACCTTTGGTTGTCCTTTTATCATGAATAGGATTGTTTAAAATCCCTTGTTTGATTCTTGTTGATGTAATATTCTCACTGATAAATTCATTCCCATCAGGTGGTAAACTAATTTGTCTTGCGTGTCCAGCCTTAGTTAAAACTAAAGTATCATTAGGCAATGTGATTTTTTCATCTAAAGCAACATCTGCCAAATACGCATCTATAAAGTTTTGAATTCTTTGATCAATAGGCGTCAAATGTTTTGATAACAAACGGGTAGATTCCTTTAAATTTTTCACCAAACCACTTGTCAATTCATGGAAATTGGGATTGCAATATTTGAATTCACTCTCTTCTTTATCTTCAAATATTGGCTGCCCTAAAGTAGCTAATTGAAGATTTATGTAACGTACCGTATCCTTACGATTTCTAATTACTTGCTCCTGGCTAATCTTCTTATTTTTTTCCATGTGTACTTATTTTTGTTCCTATTTATCTCATTACACAACAAATTTAGAAACACATTGAATCAAAAAATATGTTATTTATCATACATTAAAAAAAAGCACAAAAAAAAGCTCTTAAATTAAATTTAAGAGCTTTTCACATAAACTTTATACGTTTATTAGTCGATGATACCTTTGACAAATTGATCGATGGTATCTACTCCTTCATTTTTTAAATGATTCACAAATGCCGAGCCAATAATAGCACCATTCATATATTCGCAAGCGGTATCAAATGTACTTTTATTCGAAATCCCAAAACCAACAATCAATTTACTCTTTAAATTCATCGCTTTGATTCGATTGAAATAATCAACCTGTCCTTGAGAAATTTCTCCTTTGGCCCCTGTTATAGAAGATGATGCCACGACATATATAAATGAGTCGCTCATTTCATCTATTTTTAAGATTCTTTCTTTAGAAGTTTGAGGTGTTATTAAAAACACATTGCTAATACCGTATTTTGCAAATAAGGCTTTGTAATGATTTTCATATTCGATCATAGGTAAATCTGGCAGAATTACCGTTTCAATTCCACATTCTTGGCATAATTCACAGAATTTTATTTCTCCATATTTTAAGACTTGATTCAAATAGCCCATCAATACCAAGGGAGCTTTTACTGTTCCTTTAACCTCTTTTAATTGCTCAAAAATAATATCTAAATTGATTCCATTTTTCAAAGCAACGGCACTACTATATTGGATGGTTTCTCCATCAGCCATAGGATCTGAATAAGGCAGTCCTACTTCAATAAAATCAACACCATTGGCATCCAAATCTTGAATTATTTTTTTTGTATCATTCAGCCCTGGAAAACCTGCTGAGAAAAAGACAGAACACAATTTATCTTGTTTTGTGTTAAGTACAGTATTTAATAAACTCATTTTTTTTACAATTTTATGACCATTACTAATTGGTAATGACTAATCTTTTCGAAATTTTTTGATCTTCAATTTTACTTACTAGCATATAAATACCCGTTTTGATATGGCTAACATCAATTGAATTTTGTTCTGGACTTACAACTTTTTGAATCACAACTTGTCCATATAAATTATAAATTTTAATCTCAGTATCTTCCTTTAATCCGCTAAAATTAACTTGTCCACTTGCTGGATTAGGATAAGGAGCAAAACTTGATGTCAAGAATTCCTCAGTATCTAAACTTTCATAGTCGGTTGTGTTTTTATAATAATCCATCTTACCATCTCCTTTTCCTATAAAAACATCTTGATCTCCATCTCCATCTGCATCCACAAACAAAGGAGTTGGATACAATTCATTGAAGTCTTTAAAGGGATTCAAAGCTATTTCATTTTCAAAAGTCGGCACATCTTTATCTCCACTATTTTTGTAATATAAGATACCTTGGCTATCTGCTACATTTGTATCTAACCAACCTATAAAAACGTCCAAATCATCATCTTTATCAGCATCAACAAAAGTTGGTGCATAAGACCTTGCACCGGCATGAGTAACTTCGGAAAGCGGATTCAAAACCCCAACTTTCTCTTCATAATTTGCAACAAGATTTGACCCGGTATTTTCATAATATGCAACTCCATTCGTATACCCAATAAACAAATCTAAATCATCATCATTATCAATATCAACAAAAAAAGGAGATGCTTTGGAGCCCAATTTAATTGCTGATAAAGGGTTTGCATCCTCTATTTGTTCTTCAAATAAATCAGGCTGATCGTTTGTACTTACATTTTTATAAAAAAGTATTTTACCCTCACTCGTACCAATAAACAAATCATAGTCATCATCAAAATCAATATCCACTGGAACAGAAGAAACACCTGAACCTAAATCAATGTTTTCCAATGGATTATCACTTTCTAGTTGCTTTTCAAAAACCAAATTCTGAGAAATCACGTTATTTATTAGAGAAAAAAACAACAGGGAGAAAAAATATTTTACAATGTGTATTTTTCTAGCATCAAACTTAAAACCTATACTCTTCATCTTCAAACTACATTCTACTATTTTAATCCTATTATTTTATTTACACAAATATACTGATATTTTCACCGCTGCTAGTTAACTAAGTTTTATGCCTTTAAGTTGTCTATATACGTTTGTAAATCTTTATCGCCTCTTCCTGATAAATTTACTACAATCACCTGACCTTCTTTGATATCCATTTTATCCAAAGCAGCTAAGGCATGTGCCGTTTCTAATGCAGGAATGATTCCTTCTACTCTAGAAAGCTCATAAGCCGCATCCAAGGCTTCCTGATCCGTTGCGTTTAAAAATGTAGCTCTTTTAGATTCATATAAATAAGCATGCAAAGGTCCAACTCCAGGATAATCCAATCCAGCTGAAATTGAATAAGGCTCCACTATTTGACCAAATTCATCTTGCATTAAAATAGTCTTACTTCCATGAATCACCCCTACTTCTCCTAATTGAGATGTAGCAGCACTTTCTCCACTATTGACACCCAAACCAGCTGCTTCAACCGCAACCAATTCAACATCTTCATTTTCTAAGTAATGATAAAAAGCACCTGCGGCATTACTACCTCCACCTACACAAGCAACAACTGTATCCGGATTTTCGTTCCCTGTTTGTGCCAATAATTGTTCTTTAATTTCTTCACTGATCACAGCTTGTAAACGAGCCACCATATCTGGATACGGATGAGGCCCTACCACAGAACCTATTAAATAATACGTTTCCTCAGGGTTACCGATCCAATCACGAATCGCTTCATTCGTAGCATCCTTTAAAGTTTTACTTCCACTTTTTGCTGGAACCACAGAAGCTCCTAACATTTTCATACGAGCCACATTTGGAGCTTGACGCTCTATATCTACCTCTCCCATGAAAACGATACATTCTAAATCCATCAAAGCACACACCGTTGCAGTAGCAACTCCATGCTGACCTGCTCCAGTTTCCGCAATAATTCTTTTTTTACCGAGATGTTTTGCCAATAAAATTTGACCAATTGTATTGTTCACTTTATGTGCCCCAGTATGACACAAATCCTCTCTTTTTAAATAAACAGAAGCATTGTGTTTCTTAGACAATCCTTTAGATAAATAAAGAGGTGTTGGTCTACCCACATATTGATCTAATAAATATTTATATTCTTTTTGAAAAGCGTCAGAGTATATTATTTCTAAATAATTATCTTCTAATTCCTTAATATTCGGAAACAATAATTCAGGAATAAATGCTCCTCCAAACTGCCCGTAATATCCTTCTTTTGTAGGTTGAAATTTTGGTTCCATCTTTGTACTTATTTTATATCCTTCTCAGGATTATTTAATATTATTTAAAAATTCTTTTAACAGATCAGCATCCTTACATGCTGGTGCTGTTTCAAACTTACTATTCAAATCCAGTGCATATACTGGCAAATCTGATTTGATGATTTCTTTTACCGCTTGTACTTCGTCAGGACCAATTCCACCACTTAGAATAAATGGTGTTTTTGAAGTATAACCCTTCAAAACATTCCAATCAAACACAAATCCATTCCCGCCAGGGTGTTCCCCTTTTGTATCAAACAAAAAGTAATCTACTGCAGGCTCATAGCCAGTCAACACACTAAAATCAAAATCTCCTTTTATGGAAAAAACTTTAAAAACCTCAACATCCAAATCCTTCAATTGCTCGCACAATGCAACCGTTTCTTCACCATGCAGTTGTACCGCTTGTAACTTATACTGAATAATTTTATCATGTATAAATTCAAAAGAGGCATTTACAAAAACCCCCGTTTTCTTTATGGATTCAGAAACACTAGGAATCACCCCAGTAAAGTTTCTAGCTGATTTTTCAAAAAATATAAAACCTAAATAATCTGGTTCTAAGGCAGCTACTTCCAGAATATTTTCTGGAGTTCCCATACCACAAACTTTTATTTTCATATTTTCTCAATTATGTACCCTAAGCTTAACGAAGAGCACTATTATATACAACTATTCTTAACTAAAAAGGCTTCGACAAACTAAGCCTACAAACTTATCTCAATTGATCAATAAACTCTTTGCAAGATTTTCCTGGATCTTCAGTTTTCATAAAATTCTCTCCAATCAAAAATCCTTCAAATCCGTATTCTTTTAAACCTGTAATTACTCTAGGATCGCTGATTCCACTTTCAGAAACCTTGATACAAGTATCCGGTATTTCAGCTGCTAAGGCAATTGAGTGTTCTAAATCAACCTGGAATGTTTTTAAATTCCTATTATTGATTCCAATAATTTTTCCATCTAAATCCGAAATCTTATCCAACTCTTCACGACCATGTACTTCATATAAAACACTCAATCCTAAATCGTCTGCCAGATTTCCATAATTTTTCAATTCCTCTGCGGTCAAGCAGGCAGCAATCAACAAAATAGCATCTGCTCCAATTGCTTTTGCTTCTACTATTTGAAAACCATCGACAACAAAATCTTTCCTTAGAATTGGACGAACTGTATTTACTTTCCTTGCATTCATCAAATCAACCATGGTTCCTCCAAAATACCTAGTATCCGTTAAAACTGATTGAGCCGCTATATTTGCATCTAAATACCCTTGAGTAACTTCTTCTACTGACGATGTATCATTGATAATTCCTTTTGAAGGAGATTGTCTTTTAAATTCAGCTATGATTCCAGATGATCCTTTTTCCGTTAGCGACTTAGCCAATGACAAAGGTGTTCTTTTAAAATCAGGACTTTTCACTAGTTGCTGCACCGTTACTTCCTGACGGATTTTTGCAACTTCTTGCTTTTTAAAATCTACTATTTGTTGTAAAATATTATTCATATTCAATTACGAATTTATCATTCTATTGTCACTTCGAGTATTTTGTACTTATTCCAAATATCTCGAGAAGTAATTTGTTCTCGATATAGTTCTTTTGACTTTTAAACTTCAAATATTCAAGACAAATTATATTTGTCAAACAAATACTCGAACTGACATTATTTTATTCAACTATTAACTCTAAACTTTTCTTCGCTTTTAAGCCTAACAAAGAATCTTTTGCTTGTTCAAAAGCTATCTCAAAATCTAATTTTTTATCAAACGTTTTCAATGCAAATGCAGCATTTGCCAAAACCACATTATTTTGAGCTTCTGTTCCGTTCCCCTCTAAAATATTTTTGAATATCTCTGCAGCTTCAGGCACAGAATTTCCTCCAAATATTTCAGATTGCTTTAATTTTTTCAATCCTAAATCTTTAGGAGAGATTGTCTTTTCAGCCTCTTTTGTAAATAATTTAAACGGACTTGTTAATGAAATTTCATCATAACCATCTAAAGCATATAAAACTCCATAATTCAAATCAGTTTCTTGAAGCATATAATTATAAGTTCTAGCAACCTCCAAATTAAAAACTCCCACTAATTGATTTTGTGGCTGACTAGGATTCACCAAAGGTCCTAGCATATTGAAAAAAGTTTTCAATCCTAACTCTCTTCTTACAGGACCGACGGCCTTCATTGCAGGATGAAATAATGGTGCATGTAAAAAACAAATATTTGCTTTTTCTAATTGCCTTTTTAATACCGATTCATCGTTGGTGAATTTATATCCTAAAAACTCTAACATATTTGAAGAACCAGAAGCAGAAGAAACACTGTAATTTCCATGTTTGGCAACTTTGTTACCTGTTCCGGCAACTATAAAAGAAGTAAGTGTTGAAATATTAAATGTATTTTTTCCATCACCACCCGTACCGCATAAATCAATTGTATTGAAATCTGACAAATCTACTCGAACTGCCAACTCCAATAAAGCCTCTCTAAAGCCAGCCAATTCAGCTACCGTAATCGGACGCATCATAAAAACAGTCATAAAAGCCGCCATATGTGCTGCATTGTATTTTTCTGCTGCTATATCAACCAATACTTGCTTCGCTTCTGCTTGCGATAACTTTTGATGCTCAAATAATTTATTTAATATGTTTTTCATTTTTTAAGGTATTTGGTAGTTTGTACTTGGTCGTTGGAACTTTCTACATACCAACATCCTATTTCCAACTACCCTTTTAAGTTTTCTATAAAATTTCTAACCATTTTTTCTCCCAAAGGAGTTAAGATAGATTCTGGATGAAACTGAACTGCACTTACATTATAGGTTTTATGAGCCAAAGCCATAATTCCACCTTCATCATCAACAGCCGTAATTTTTAATTCTTCCGGAAAATCCTCGTTTTGGGCAATCCAAGAATGATATCTAGCAGCTTCAAATTTCTCAGGCAAACCTTGAAAAATTAAAGCATCCTTATCAGTAACTGTCATTTCCGTTGCCACACCATGATACACTTTATCCATATTGATGATGGTACCTCCGAAAACTTCTGTAATTGCTTGCAATCCTAAACACACTGCAAAAATTGGTTTTGTTGCCGCATAAGTTCGAATAACATCCTTTAAAATTCCTGCTTCATCTGGAATTCCAGGTCCTGGAGACAACATTATCAAATCATAATTCCCAACATTTTCTATAGAAATTTTATCATTTCTATATACATCCGGAAATACCCCAGTAATTTCTTCCACCATATGAACCAAGTTGTAGGTAAAAGAATCGTAATTATCTAATATTAATATTTTCATTTTATTCTGTTGAATTGTTAATTGTTGAACTGTGTAACTGTTTGCCCTATTAAAATGACCAACCAAACACTAAAAACTCAACTAAATTTTCTCTGCCAATACCAAAGCTTTCTTTAATGCGGCTAATTTATTATTTACCTCTTGTAATTCACTTTCCTCATCAGAATTGATTACAATTCCAGCTCCAGCCTGAGAGTATAAAACATTGTTTTTACTTACAAACGAACGAATTGCAATAGCCAAATTTACAGAACCATCCAGTCCAATAACTCCAACTGCTCCACCATAAAAACCACGTGTTTGGTTTTCATAAGTATCAATCAATTCCATGGCTTTATATTTAGGCGCTCCACTCAAAGTTCCGGCTGGGAAAGTGTCTCCAACAATTTCAATTGGATTTCCTTTGATATCTCCCTGAACGGTAGAAACCAAATGAATGACATGACTAAAATATTGTACTTCCTTAAATACCTCAACAGAAACATGATCCGCATGCTTACTCAAATCATTACGAGCCAAGTCAACTAACATTACATGCTCTGCAGTTTCCTTAGTATCTTCAGATAGTTTTTTCCCTAATTTTATATCCTCACTCATGTCTCCAGTTCTTCTAAAAGTACCGGCGATAGGATTGATGATTGCTTTTCCTTTTCCCACTTTAATTTGAGCCTCAGGAGAAGACCCCATCAACTTAAAGCTTCCATAATCGAAATAAAACAAATAAGGAGAAGGGTTTATAGAACGTAATGCTCTGTACACATTAAATTCATCCCCTTTAAATGATTGTTGAAACTGACGTGATAAAACGATCTGAAAAACGTCTCCTCTTTTACAATGGGCTTTTCCTTTTCGTACATATTCTTTAAAATCTTCATCCGTACAATTAGAAGTTTCTTTTCCTTCAAAAGAAAAATCTTGTGTATTGTAAGATTTAGATTTTAATATTGTTTCAATTTCGTCCAATCTAGTCGTTTCATTTTCTTCTAAATTTTCAATCAAAATCATTTCATCATTAAAATGGTTGATTGCGATCACAAATCTGAAAAAACTATATTGCATTAATGGAATTGCAGATGGAGCATCTTTTGATTTCAGTTCAATATTTTCAAAATATTGAACTCCATCATACGTTGTATACCCATACAAACCATTAAATCCTTTTATTTCAGGATCACACTCCAAGTCAATACGATCAGTATAATTCTGAAAAATGTCATAAAAATTAGCATTCTCTAATTTCTGATTTTCCAGTTCATCACCTTTATAAGACAATGACAAATGATGATCTTCTGCTTTTATGGTAACGACAGGGTCCACGCATAAAAAAGAAAAACTTTCTTCTTTACTATGATAATCCGAACTTTCTAACAACAAAGTATTTGCAAACTTATCTCTAAATTTCAAATACAAACCTACGGGAGTTACCGTATCTGCTATAAGCGTTTTTGTGATGGATTTAAATTTAATTTTCTTCATTTTTATCTTTTATAAACAACAATTTTAAAATTGTTGTATTCTATAAATATTTTCTTTTAGCTCTTTGTTTTAGTTCTATCTAAAACAAAAAAAAACTTATCGTGAGATAAGCCTTTATAATTTATTGCATGAAATACAAAACGTAGGATTCTTCTCACTTATTGATTAAGAGAGTTCCACCACCACGTATTATTTGTATTATTTATCATCTTGTATTATTGAGCAACAAATGTAACATTTTTTTTTAATTTATTAAACCTCAAAGATAAAAATATGTTCCCAAAAAAAAAGCCGGTTTAAAAACCGGCTTTTTAAAATATTGAGAATTATTTCCTCATAATCTTCACATTCATCTCTTCTACTTTTTTATCAGATAAAGGAGATGGACTTCCAAATAATAAATCTTCACTTGAACCTGTTTTAGGGAAAGCCATGACCTCACGTATTGATGCTTTTTTCTCTAAAATCATCATCAAACGATCTACTCCCCAAGCAATACCTCCATGTGGTGGTGCTCCGTAATGAAAAGCTTCATACATAGTTCCAACACTCTTTAGCATCCCTTCTTTATCATAACCCATATTTTTATAAGTTGCTTCTAAAATTTCAGGTTTGTGAGCACGAACAGATCCTCCTCCTATTTCATATCCATTCAAAATCAGATCGTATTGCTGTGCAATAATACTTCCAATCTCTTCCTCTTTACCATTCATATGCTTGTCTAAATCATACATAGCTGGCATAGAGAATGGATTGTGGGTAAAGGTCCAACGTCCCTCGTCAGTTTTTTCAAACATCGGGAAATCTACAACCCATGCAGGTCTTAATTCCTTTGGATTGATCAAACGTAACATCGCTCCTAATTCTTGACGAACTGCATCTAAAGCTTTATTTGCTGTATCGTAATCAGCCGCCGAGAAGAATACAATATCTCCTACTTTAGCTTCTGTTGCTGCAATAATTCCTGATGCAATTTCTTCACCTAGGAATTTGATAATTGGAGACTGTAAATCATTTTCATTTACGATGATATAAGCCAACCCTCCTAAACCATGATTTTGCGCAATGGCAGTCAATTTTTCAATCTGACCTTTAGACATACGCTTACTTCCCTGCTCTTCTGCAGAAACCTTGATACATTTTACGATACCGCCGTCTTCAATTGGCTTGCTAAACACTTGGAAAGTAGTATTTTTTACAATCTCTGTAATATCTTGCATTTGCAATCCGAAACGTAAATCTGGTCGATCACAACCATACTTATCCATAGCATCTTTGTAAGTAATCACCTCAAAAGGTTTCAAAATCCATTTTTTACCATAGATTTTTTTGACGATGTCATTGAACATATTTGTATTCAAATCAATGATCTGCTGCATACTTGCATAGGCCATTTCAATATCTAATTGTGTAAACTCAGGCTGACGGTCTCCACGAGAATCCTCATCACGGAAACAACGTGCAATCTGGAAATACTTTTCAAACCCACCAACCATCAACATTTGCTTGAACTGTTGTGGCGCTTGTGGCAAGGTATAAAAAGAACCTGCTTGCTTTCTTGTCGGAACAATAAACTCTCTTGCTCCTTCATCTGTACCTGCTGTTAAAATTGGTGTTTCAATTTCTAAGAACTCTTGTTCATCTAAAATATCACGCATCAATTTGATCACTCTATGACGATTAACAACCGCTCTTCTAACATCATCATTTCTATGATCTAAGAACTTGTATTCAAAACGCACTGCTTCGTTAGAACGTGCTGCTCTTTTGATTTCAAAGGGAAGTGTTCTAGATAAATTTAAAATTTCTAACTCAGCAGTTTCCAACTCAATTTTTCCTGAACGTAGTCCTGCATTGAAATCTTCTTCTTTACGCAATACAACCTTACCTGTAACCGTAATCACAGATTCCGGTTTCAATTTCACCAAGTCGTCTAAATTCGCAAAAGTTTCTCTACTCAAACGAACTTGCATGATCTCATTACTCGAATCACGTAAATCAATAAACATCAACTCACCATGATCACGAACACTAGAAACCCAACCCGCCAAAGTAACCTCATCACCAATCGTTTCTTCCGATAAATCAGAAGTTTTATGTGTTCTGTACTCATCTTTAATTACCAAAGGAATTTCTGGAAGTTCTTCGACAGTCTTAAGTTCTGAGTCCTCAGTCTTAAGTTCTTTCCCCTCAACTGAACTTTGTACTTCTGACTTTGTACTTTGTACTCCAGACAAAGCATCCAAAATACCTTGACGAATTACTTTTCCCGAAGCTCCTTTTCCGATAATGGCAATTACCTTTCCAACAAGGATTCCTGCTTTTCCTTGATTCCCACCTTTGATATCATTTGCTACAGCCTCGTTTTCAGAGATCACTTTTTCGATAGCCTCTTTTATCTGATCTTCCGAAATCGTATTGTCAGCAAAATATTTTTTGTAGTCAAAACTCGAATCGGCCAACAACGATTTGATTCCATTTTGAACCAATACAACCGTTACTTTATTCTCTTTGAACATACTGAAGATTTCAACCAAGTCGGCTAAATTTGCTATCTTAGTATATTCTTCAGGTTTTATATTATTTGACAATGTTTTTGCAACAAAAGATGGGTCATTTAATACCGTATTGATCGCAACAAAAACATCTGAACGCAAAGAATCAGCCGTAAAAAACTTTGCGTCTTGAGGCAATACACCACCTTCAATTAAAATAGATTCTACAGCATATGGCAATACATTGGCATCTACTGTAATACTATCTACCACATCTTTTATAGAAACAAAAGGCAAATCTGGCTCAGAAATAAAACGGTAATCCGCTTCAAATTCTTTTTTACGCATTGTTTTGGTTTGCTTCAATTCAGCATCCCATAAAACCGTCGTTTGTTCTGGACGAAATTCTTTATGCTCTGTATAATAGTTCAATTGCTTCTCAACTTCTTCTTTCAAAGAATCCACCATAAACTTAAACGAGTTCAAGTTTTTGATTTCAGTTCTTGGATTCATGTCATTACTTCCCTTTTTTCTTAAGGAAACAGAAACATCTGACTTAAATTCTCCTTTTTCAAGATTCGCTTCAGATATTTTTAAGTTCTGAACGATACGTTGAATATATTGTGCATAAGTTGAAGCATCTTCTATATTACGAACACAAGGTTCTGTAACAATCTCAATCAAAGGAACCCCTGCTTTGTTAAAATCAACCAATGAGACTTTTTTCTCATGCATTAATTTCGCAGCATCCTCCTCAATATGCACTTGCGTCAATTCCACAGTAAACTGAGACCCATCATTTCTATAACAAGAAACTTGTCCATCAGGAATTACTGGATTGTGAAATTGTGTAATTTGAATATTTTTTGGGTTATCTGGATATTCGTAATGTTTACGATCCCATGAAATGACCTCATTAGAAAAAGTAGAGTTTACTGCCTTACCAAAATAAACAGCTTTCGAAATCGCTTCTTTATTTACTGCTGGCAACACTCCCATTTGTCCAGTACAAACAGAACAAATATTTTCATTTGGTGTTTCAATTTCTTGATTTGGACAAGAACAAAACAACTTCGTTTTGGTATTCAATCGAACATGTGTTTCTAATCCGATTACCAATTCTAAATCGTGGGCTTCAATAGCCGAGTTTAATTGCTCTAATTCCATTATAATGTATCTTTTAAGAAGTTAGCAAACTTCAATACTTGTTCTTCATTTCTTTTTGCTGCAGTAATTTGCAAACCTGTAACGGTACCTTGTGGTACTGTCAATGTTGGAAGTTGCCCCAAACTAAACCCTACCGTATACTCATCAGACAAATACATCGCTAAAGGATCCTTTAAACTATCTCCAATTACTGGAGGGGCAGCAGGTGTTACTGGTGACAAAATAATATCAACTTCCTCAAAATCCTTTTCAAAATTCTCAGAAATCTGATCTCTCAATGCCAATCCTTTCAAATAAATAGCATCAGAAAACCCTTGAGACAATACTTGATTTCCTCCTACAACTCTGCGTTTTGTTTCTTCAGAAAAATTCTCTGAACGCGTCACTGCATAGGTTTCTTTTAAGTTTTTATCTTCTATTCTATTTCCATAATTGGTACCATCTAACCTAGATAAGTTAGATGCTGTTTCTGCCATCGCTAAGGTATAATAGGTAGACACCAATGTATCTGACTTGAAGAAATCCAATTCTTTCACCTCAATTCCTTTTGCTTTGATTTTCTCTATCGCAGCTAAAAAATCAGCTTTTACTGTTGGGTCTATCGCTTCACTTTCAATAAAGTTTTTGAAATACCCTACCGTTTTCACTCCGTCAACTGAAGTTATTGCGTTTTCTAAAATTTCATCAGATGCATACGTAGTTTGATCTTTTCCATCTTTACCACTCATTACATTCAACACAATTCTAATATCTTCAATAGATTTTGCTAATGGTCCAACGCAATCTGTAGAAGAAGCGTAAGCCATAATTCCATATCTAGAAATTCTACCATAAGTTGGTTTCAATCCATAAATATTATTGTATCCTGCAGGTTGACGTATTGACCCACCAGTATCTCCTCCAATAGAAAATACGGTATAATCTTTTGCTACGTTTACAGCAGATCCTCCGCTCGAACCACCTGAAACCAATGTTTCATCTACGGCATTCTTTACAGCTCCAAAAATCGTGTTTTCAGAAGAAGATCCATGACCAAAACTATCACAGTTTTCTTTTACCAAAGGAATAGCTCCGGCATCTAACAATTTCTGAATCGCAGTAGCCGTATAAGCAGATTTATATTTTTTTAATAAATCCGAACTTGCAGTTGTATAGGTTCCTTGAACCATATACACATCTTTGATTCCAAATGGAATTCCTTCCAACAAACCTATTTCTTCACCATTCGCTATTTTTGCATCCACTTTTGCCGCTGCTTCCAATGCTGAATCTTCCAACAAAGAATTTACGGTATTGTGTGTGTTTTGCTTTAATAAGTCTAATTTTTCTTGCACCAAAGCAGTACAAGTTATCTGTTTAGACACCAATTGCTGGTGTATTTCTTTTATCTGAGAGTTCATCTTAATCTTCAATAACTTTTGAAACAACTAAATAACCATCCTTTTCATTCGGGAAGTTTTCTTTGATGATTTCTCTTTCGATCTCGCCACTTTCCACAACAACATCCTCTCTCAAATCACTCACTGACACCGCATTAATATTGACATTATTAGCAGCATTATTATTTGTCGGATGTGCATTTCTAATCACATCAAATAATTGATTCACCGATTCGGACGGCTTTGCTCCTTTAATACTCGACAATATGTCGACTGTCATTATTTTACTCATGTCTTTTTATTTAGTTTATAAATCAAACTTTTAAGCTTGCAAAATTACGAAAGTTTTAGCGGAGTTGGAAGTGTTTATTTTATTACTTTAAAATCCGCAAACACACCGATACCACATGGTGTATTCTTACACTGAACAACACAGGTAAACAACCTTAAAACTAAGCTCATTAACCAGTCTAAATTTTTCATGTATTTTATTAAAAAAAATTCTTACATTTAAGAAAACATATCACATGAAAAATATTATTTACCTTTTAGCACTCACTATATCAATAGGATGCAGCAAAGAAGATTCAAACCCAGAAACAGAAACTCCAACTGCAACCGAAGCAACAGACATAACAAACTCAACATTTTTCGCAAATTGGAATAGCGCAACAAATGCCACTGAATACGAACTTCAAACAGCAACTGAATCAACTTTTGCAAACCCTTTGATACAATCAAATTTGGGCGCATCTACTTCTGTAACTCAACTAAACTCAAACACCCAATATTTTTACAGAGTTAGAGCCACAAACCTAAATCAAAATCCGTCTGGATACTCCAATACCATTAGTGTAATTACCTTACCTGATGCACCTGTAGCAACCACGGGAACCAATATCACTCAATCAGGATTTCAAGCAAACTGGAATGCAGTAGCAGGTGTAACCGATTACACGCTATACGTCTCTAAAAACAACTTTACATCCGACCCTCCAGTTTACATTCCAGGATATGATGGAATTAATGTTTCTGGTTCGTCACACACAGTCACAGGTTTAGAGGGGCTTAAGATTTACTACTACAGATTAGAGTCCAAAGTAGACAACAGAGTTTCTGAGACTTCTAACAGCATTTTAGTGGAGACAATTAAACAATAAAGACATCAACACTATGCTTTGAACCTAAAAATAAAGTCACACAAATCCTTATTAACAAAAACCTAATACTATGAAAAAAACTACTCTAATAATTATTTCTTGCTTAGTAACCTTATCGGTTTTTAGCCAAATAATATCTGTTCCTTTATCAAATGGCGGAACAAATAACAGCGGTACCATTCTTCAGGTTGACGCTAATAACAGCAACTACCAAGCAGCCTCTATGTCTGGATTAATAGGAACAGGTGAAACAGGTGTCGATTCAAACAGTCAATTACTAACAGCCTATAGCGGTGTACACCACGAATCCACGAATAACTCTTTATACATAGTTGCTAAAGATGGATTCCGAAACATAACTCAAACCGAAGGAACAGGAATTATTTTCCGATATGATTTAACCAACCAAACAACACATTTGATTCGTGATTTTGACCTTACAAACGCAGAATCTGGACGTTACCCTTTCGGTAAATTACATAAAATAGGTAGCTTACTTTATGGAGTAGCGTTAAGCGGTGGAGCTTATGGGTTTGGTACTATATTTTCGATTGATCCTGTCACAGATACTTATTCTGTTCTTCATTCATTCAACGGAACCACTGACGGAGGAAACCCTTCTTGTAACCTATATGCTGATGGAAGCATACTCTATGGAGGTGGTGGAAGAGGGAACGGAGAAGACGGTGAGGTTTATTTTTCTTACAACACTTCAACTTCTACTTACACTACTCTATTTGTAAGTAACCTAACAGCAAACAACAACATCAGAGGGCTTATGAAATACAATAGCAGTTTGTTTATTTCTAAAGGTGATGCAATTGTAGAACTAAACCTTAACTCACCTGGCGACGGAGTAAGCAACTACTACTTAGGCTCTGGAAGCCCACAAACCGGAAGACAATCTTGGGAACCAGCATTCATAACTGGTCAAAGTAGTTGGTTTACAACTTTCAGCGAAGGAGGAATAAACAATAACAAAGGCAGTATTGCCAAGTATAACTTTGGAAATCAATCTATGTCAAATGTCCACAATTTTCAAGGTAGTGCGTTAGGTGAACAACCAAGCTCTGCACTTATCAACGGCTTAAACGGTGATGCATACGGTATCGCTTATACAGGTACAAATAACGACTATTTACTATACAAGTACAGCTCAATCGGATTCTATTCTGTAATTCACGTATTCGATGATGAAAATGAAGGACTTAAAGTTCAAGCTTCTCCCGTATTAGTTGGTGCGAAAATATATGGTATTGCTGAAATTGGAGGATCTAACAGAGGAGGCACAATATGGGTATACGACATTGCAAGTGGAACTACAACTGTAGAGGCACAACTTGGATACATCGACGGTAAATCACCGCAAAGCGGCTTAGTACTAAACCCTAACACCCAAAACCTAGACTTTATGTCTTACACCGGAGGGCAACAATTCGGAACCATAAACTCACTCAACACAGCTAACAATACAATTTCCAACAACGTAAGTCTGGATGATCAAACCAGTATTGAAAGAACATTTCATAAACCAATATACTACAACAACAAAACTTATATTCTTGTAGAATTAACTCAGGGAGCTATCAGCAACAACAATTCAATATACGCCTTAAGCGAATTAAATGTCGCTACAGGAAAACTAACAGGAAGCCTAATTCCCATTGCTCCAGTCTCCGACTTAAATGATATTGGAAACACTGTAGTATTTTCTAATATTATCCAAGACAACAACATGCTTTACGGATCAAGTCGCCAACACCTATGGAGCATTGACCTGTCAACAGACACCTACACTACATTGCACACGTTCAACACCAGCGCAGAAGGAAACGACCCAACTGCAATAATAATTGACAACAGCGTTGTGTATGGACTAAACAAAGCAGGTGGTAGCAACGGAACTGGAACTACTTTTTCTTTTGATTTAAACTCAAGTACATTTACCACTCTAGAAAACACAGCCTCAAGCGAAGTCTTCAGTGGGATTCAAAAAGATGGAGATTTTTTATATGCTATTCATAATGATGGTAGCTCTAATTACGCTGTCTCTAAAATGGACATTTCCGCAGGCACACCTACTTTCACAAATCAAGCTAGCATAGACAATAACTCTGTTGGCTCTACACCTGGACCAAACCTATCAATCTACAACCAAATAGTTTATGGTGTACTAAACGATGGTGGTGCAAATAACTTAGGCGGATTATTCAAATACGACACCAACTCAGACACGGTGAGCAGTCTTTTACCTTTTGACAACACTACGGGTCATTATAGTTATAATAGCGAACTACTCGTTACCTCTGGTTCTCTTGGATTCGACAAAGTAGACCCTGCAACTAAACTAGCAGTATACCCAAACCCATCTGAAGGTGTTTTTAATATTACATTGGATGATATTGATCAAATAGAAGTTTACGACGTAAATGGACGTTTCTTATTTGAAAACAAGAACTCCAACTCTGTTGACTTAAGCTCACATTCAAGCGGACAATATGTCTTAAGAATCTCAACAAACAATAAAGTTTACAATATTCAAATCATAAAAGAATAAACAACAGTCTACTAGAACTAGGTGTTTTATCAGCGAGACTCAAAAACAACCTTATCTATTGATTCAAAACAAAAACAAACCCTGACAAGAATTTATCAGGGTTTGTTTTTTTATACATAAACTATATTCCTCTTACTTCAATGCTATTTGATATTGCAAAACAGCCATTCCTTTAGCATCTTTTTGTTTCAATGTAGTTGCATCAAAGATCGGACGTAATTGATATCCTAAACTAATCTTGTTAGAATGCTTTCCGTTTATCATAAAATTCACATTGAAGTCATAAACTGTCATATTCTGCTCTAAAGCATCCCAGTCAGAATGTTGAATTGAGATATTAGGTTGAATAATCATTTCCTCACCTAGTATTTTTGTTTTTTCAAATGCATAACCAAATTGCATATAAATTGAACCTCCCGTTCCGATCATTGGAAAAGCAACCCCTGACCCGGTAAAAACATCCCCTCCACTTGTGATATTATTTGCGCCGACATTTCTCAAATACCCTTTACCGAAACCATAATAATAGTAACCTAAATAAGCAGTAATAGCATCTTTATTTGCCATTGGTAAGTTTAAAAAAGAATCTACAGCCCAATGTTCCATGTCATAGAACTCAGTATTTTCATCTGATGCATTCCCATTGCTCATAGCTTTTTCTTGGTATTGGAAACCCGCTCCAATATTAAATACTTTTTTATTCTGCATATAAGTACCAACCTGATAAGCCGACTTATTTGATTCATGCTCAAAAAATTGATATTTCACATAGGCTGAGGTCTTCAAACGCGGTCTATTGTTCGCAAAATCAATAGATCCACTAGGGGCAGTAGCAACCAAATCTGGTTTATTAAAAGTCAACCTATAATCGAATCTGGCAGCCTGTCCTTTGAACCAAACTCCGTATTGACGACCTAAATCGTCATTTTTCTCAACAGTATTTAAGGTAAACAAAGGAGAATCTAACCCCATCAAAGTACTACTTGATCGAATATTCCAACGATTCAATCCTTGCCAACCCGATTTACCAATACCAACTTCTAGATATTTCGCAAAAGAATACTCTGCATATAAATCCAATATCCCGATTTTCATTTCGGTATTCTTCATATTGTAATTATTCCCGCCTATAATCGAATACAAAAATATCTTTGGCGTAACTTGAGATGAGATAGGAATCCTCAACCTTCTGATTGAAACATCTGTATAACTAGTTGTTTGTTCTCCATTTATTTCAGAACCATCGTTTAGATCAGAATAACGCAACCAAATTTGTCCCGATAGATTCCATTTTATAATAGGTTTGAATTCTTCTTTTTTCTGTGCTGAAACAACTATAGAACTCAATAAAACGGTTAAAACCAACCATCTTTCAAATCCTTTTTTTAAATTTCTCATAATCTAAATCTATTCTTAATTATTGACCAAAATTAATCTGCACAAATCCCCCAAAACATGATTTACATCACAAACTAAAACAATTAATTGGCAGGGTACATTTTCAAACGATTTCGTATTACAAAACTACCCAAATATTCTTTTTCTATGCCAAAATCAGCTTCAAAATTTAAACTCTAATGCATTTTCTCATTTCCCTATTTTCAAAACAGATAAAAAAAACACATCTTTTAATATAAAGGTGTTTTTAGATGATTTAAGAGACTTTCATAGTTATCAACATTTTTCAAAGTTTTAAACATAACTCTTTTTAAAGTGGACTAATTCGTTATATTTGTTTGGCTCGATTTTTAAATCGATATAAATAAAATTACAACTAACATATTATATATAATGAGCGATATTGAAAAAAAACAACAGTATTCAGCGGATAGTATCCAAGCCCTTGAAGGAATGGAACACGTTAGAATGCGTCCTTCGATGTATATCGGAGATGTAGGAGTTAGGGGTTTACACCATTTAGTATATGAGGTAATCGACAACTCAATTGATGAAGCTTTAGCTGGTCACTGTAACAATATTGATGTTTACATCAACGAAGACAACTCGATTACTGTTCGAGATGATGGACGTGGTATTCCTGTGGACATGCACAAAAAAGAAGGAGTATCAGCACTTGAAGTTGTAATGACTAAAATTGGAGCCGGAGGTAAATTTGATAAAGATTCATATAAAGTATCTGGTGGATTGCACGGTGTTGGTGTTTCCTGTGTAAATGCATTATCAGACCACTTGAAAGCTACTGTTTTTAGAAATGGACAAATTTATGAACAAGAATACGAAAAAGGAAAAGCATCCTACCCCGTAAAACTAATTGGTGATACTGAAAAAAGAGGAACGGAAGTTACTTTTACTCCAGATAAATCTATCTTTCAACAAACTACAGAATACAATTACGACACTTTAGCAGCTCGTTTAAGAGAACTATCTTACCTTAATAAAGGAATCACAATTCATCTTACAGACAAACGTCATCAAGATGATGAAGGGAACGATGTCAAAGAAACATTCCACAGTACAGAAGGACTAAGCGAATTTGTTGGTTATTTAGACAGTACTAGAGAACAACTTACAGCTGGTGTCATTTCTATGGAAGGCGAAAAAAACGGGATTCCTGTTGAAGTTGCCATGGTTTACAATACCTCATATGCTGAAAATTTACATTCGTATGTAAATAACATCAACACTCACGAAGGAGGGACACACTTATCTGGTTTCCGTAGAGGACTAACCGGAACCTTAAAGAAATATGCTGACAATTCAGGTTTATTAAAAAATCTAAAGTTTGATATTGCAGGAGATGATTTCCGTGAAGGATTGACTGCAATTATTTCTGTAAAAGTTGCTGAGCCTCAATTTGAAGGACAGACAAAAACAAAATTAGGGAACAGAGAAGTTTCAGCTGCTGTATCTCAAGCCGTGTCTGAAATGCTTACAGACTACCTAGAGGAAAACCCGAATGATGCAAAAACTATTATTCAAAAAGTAATATTAGCTGCTCAAGCACGCCATGCTGCACGTAAAGCCAGAGAAATGGTGCAACGTAAAACAGTGATGTCGATTGGTGGTTTGCCTGGTAAATTATCTGACTGTTCAGAAACTGATCCAGAACAATGTGAAATATTCTTAGTTGAGGGAGATTCTGCCGGTGGAACTGCAAAACAAGGACGAGACAGAAACTTCCAAGCTATTTTACCATTACGTGGAAAAATTTTGAACGTTGAAAAAGCAATGGTTCACAAAGTTTTTGAAAATGAAGAAATCAAAAACATGTTTACAGCATTAGGAGTTACTATCGGAACAGAAGAAGATAGCAAAGCCTTAAACTTGAGCAAGCTTAGATACCATAAAGTAGTTATTATGTGTGATGCCGATGTCGATGGTAGTCACATTGCAACACTGATCTTAACATTCTTCTTTAGATTCATGAGAGAAATGGTTGAGCAAGGCTATGTTTATATCGCTACACCTCCATTATATCTTGTTAAAAAAGGGCAAAAAAGAGAATATGCATGGGATGATGACCAACGTGATTTGATTGTTCAAAAAATGGGTGGAAGTGCTACGATTCAGAGATATAAAGGTTTGGGAGAGATGAACGCCGAACAATTATGGGACACTACAATGAATCCTGAATTCAGAACCTTAAGACAAGTGGTTATTGACAACGATGTAGAAGCAGATAGAGTGTTTTCTATGTTAATGGGAGATGAAGTACCACCTCGTAGGGATTTTATTGAAAGAAACTCTAAATATGCAAATATTGATGCATAATTGATCAATTCTTTGCAATTATAATAAAAAACACAGTTATATTTTATGACTGTGTTTTTTTTCAAGAAATCCTACAAGTACTTTTCAATCACCATAGTTTCGGATGAATCCAACACACAAAAATACTCGAAAACAATTTTGCATGTACTGACAATTATCATTGGATTAAAAAAACACAAAACCTCAACAAAAACAATAGACACAGAACTATTTCGATTTCGAAAAAACTCAAAAATTCTATTCAAAAAATCAAGATTATTTCATCTTTAATTACTAAATTTACGACAGACGAAAGAATAGAATATTAATATTAAAACATAAAAAATGAAAGTTACTGTTGTTGGAGCAGGTGCGGTAGGTGCAAGTTGCGCTGAGTACATTGCTATTAAAAATTTTGCAAGTGAAGTAGTTATTGTAGATATTAAAGAAAATTATGCTGAAGGAAAAGCAATGGACCTTATGCAAACAGCTTCTTTAAATGGTTTTGACACAAAAATTACGGGTAGTACAAATGATTACGCAAAAACAGCAGGTAGCTCGATTGCAGTAATTACAAGTGGAATTCCCCGTAAACCAGGAATGACAAGAGAAGAACTAATCGGAATCAACGCAGGTATTGTAAAAACTGTTTCTGAAAACATCATCAAACATTCTCCAAATGCTATTATCATTGTGGTAAGTAATCCAATGGATACCATGACTTATTTGGCGCACAAAGCGACAGGATTACCAAAAAATCAAATTATTGGTATGGGAGGTGCCTTGGATAGCGCTAGATTTAAATACAGATTAAGCGAAGCCTTAGGAGCTCCTGCTTCAGATATTGACGGAATGGTAATTGGTGGTCACAGTGATACAGGGATGATTCCTTTAACTAGACTAGCAACAAGAAATTCAGTTCCAGCAAGTGCTTTTATTTCTGAAGAAAAACTTGAAGAAGTTGCCAAAGCTACTATGGTAGGTGGAGCAACATTAACAGGGATGCTTGGAACCTCAGCTTGGTATGCTCCAGGTGCAGCAGTTTCTGCAATGGTTCAAGCGATTGCTTGTGATACGAAAAAAATATTCCCATGTTCTACCTACCTTGAAGGTGAATACGGATTAAACGACCTATGTATTGGTGTACCTGTAGTTCTAGGAAAAAACGGAATTGAAAAAATCGTTGAAATTGAATTGACCGATGCTGAAAAAGAAAAATTAGCAAGTAGCGCAGCAGCTGTTAAGAAAACGAATTCTTTGCTTGAAGTATAATTGCTTCAAGTTTGCAAATAAAAAAAGGAGATTGAAATTCAATCTCCTTTTTTTATTTCTTAGACAATCCTAACAACCCATTAAATTGTTTTTCTTTATTAAAATAGTTCGATTGCCCTTCTTCTAAAGTAACTTTTCTAAACCTTAGCTTATCCCCAGGTTTTAACTGAGCTAATAATGGTAAATCTGATTGAATTACATTCGCGATTCGAGGATACCCACCCGTAGTTTGAGCATCTGCCAACAGCACAATAGGCATTCCTTCTGATGGTAATTGTATCGCACCATTCACAATTCCCGTAGACAACATTTCTTTGGCATCATGAGCTATTGACTGCCCTTTTAAACGATATCCCATTCTGTTACTATTATTTCCAATACGATATTCTGTTGAAAAAAAACAAGAGTCTTCACCCAACTTTAAAACTTCAAATTCTGGACCTTTGATGACACGAACGGAAGTTGTAGAAAAAGGTTTAACAAAAAGTATTTCCGGTACTTTTTTTAATTGTACTGACCCTCTTGCTCCAACAGGAATTACATCCCCTATTTTTAGCGCTCTACCATAAAAACCACCAACACTAGCATAGGTATACGTGGATCTACTGTTCATCTTCTTATCCACTTCAAAACCACCATTAACAGAGAGGTAAGATCTAAAACCATTTTTTAATTTACCAAAAGACAAAACATCACCTTTAGAGACTAAAATAGTTGTATACATCTCAAGCGGAACTTCATTTATCATAGGTGACATATCAGCTCCTGTGATTCCAATTTCTGTTTCCTCCAAAAAAAGAATTTCTGGACCCGTCATGGTAATTTCCAAAACGGCTTCACCAGATGTATTTTCAACCAAATAATTTGCCAAACGATAAGAGTCCCTATCCATAACACCAGATACAGGCATTCCATATTCCTGATATTCATTTCGTCCAATATCTTGAATCAAAGTATAAAAACCAGGCTTGATAATTTCAATCATTTCTTATAGGCATTAAATTCTTCCAACGAAATCTCCCTGAAGCGAATATAATCTCCCTGTTTTATGGGAAACACCTTATCACTCGTTGCATCAAACAAATTAAATGGAGTTTTACCTAGGAGTTGCCAACCACCAGGACTATCTACTGAATAAACACCCGTTTGACTTCCTGCGATTCCAACAGAACCTCTATCTATCTTAACTCTTGGCCCCTCTTTCCTGGGACAAAAAAGTCTAGAATCCAACCCTCCCAGATAAAAGAACCCAGGAGTAAATCCAAGCATATAAACCAAATAATCACCTGAAGTATGCAATGCAACTATTTCTCGTTTGGTAAGACCTGTATACTCCATTAAATGCTTTATATCCAAAGCAAAATCATCATGATAACAAACAGGAATCTCAATGATATTTTTGTGGGTTTCTTCTTTTAATGAATAATCTATTGAAAACAAAAGATCTTCGAGTTCATGATAACTAATTTGAAGAAAATCATACTGAATTGTAATAGTCGTATAGGCCGGAATAACAGCAACCACACCTATTACCTCAAGTTTCTTAAACTCTTGAACAAAGCTTACTATTTGCAAATGAACTTCTTTGGAGATATGATCTCCAAAAGTCAGCAAAACAGCAGAATCTCCAAATTCTTTCAATAAAAAACTCATTAAAACCCCTTTAATTCTATCTGTTCTAACTCGAAAGCTTTATGAATTGACTGGACCAAACCGAGAGCATTTGGAGTATCTCCATGAACACAAATACTTTTACCTTCTACAATTAAATCCGTATTTTGATTTGAAAGTACAGTTTTTTCTTGCACCATTTTCACGCAACGTTTTGAAACCTCATCCGGATTTTCAATAACCGCATTTGGTTGTTGCCTAGAAACCAACTTCCCCTTATCCGTATAGCCTCTATCAGCAAACAATTCTGGCACAAACTTCAACCCCATTTCTTTAGAAACAGTCTCCATTTTAGAACCTGCCAACCCTAACAGCAACAAATCAGAATCAAACTCATTGATGACTTCAATAATAATACAACTTAGCTCTTTATCTTCCGCTGCAGCATTATACAAGGCTCCATGAGGCTTTATATGTCTTAACTCACCTCCTCTTAATTCAGTCATCTGTTTTAGCATACCAATCTGAACGCGAAGGCAAGCTTTGAGCTCTTCTTCGGACAATTTCATATATTTTCTTCCAAAATTTTCTAAATCCGGAAACGATGGATGAGCTCCAATATTAACATCGTTTTTTAATGCTAAATCAATAGCATTCTGAATTGTTAAGGGATCACCTCCATGTAACCCGCACGCAATATTACAAGAACTTATATAAGGAATAATGGCAGCGTCATCTCCAATTTTTCTAGTAAGATAAGATTCTCCTAAATCACAATTTAAGTCAATTGAGAACTTCATTCAAATTATTTTATATCCAAAACATAAGGCATTGCCATTTGAACCCCTTCTTTTCCTTTTAATTTGTTTAATTGTTGGAACAAAGTAAAATTTGATTCTCCCACCCATTCTTTCAATAAATTTTCTTTCAAATTCATAAAAGGCATATTTCTAAAAGACTCTCTAATATCTTTTTCATAATCTGGATAATTCTCAATTTTATAAGTATCCACTTCCGCTAAAGAAGCAGCCGATAAAATCGCCCTATCCAATCCACCAATAGCATCAATTAAACCATTTTGTTCCGCTTGTTTACCCGACCAAACTCTACCTTGAGCTAACGCATGTACCTCCTCATAGGTCATTCCTCTCCCTTCAGCAACCTTAGAAACAAAGGTTTTATATACAGTATCTACTCCTTCTTTTGTGACCTCATAGAACTCGGGATCTAACTCAGAAAACGGACTATAATTTGGGCTTTTATTTGTACTTACACGTTCAGAATGAATTCCTATTCTTGAAGTAAATTCACTTGCATTTGGCATGATCCCAAAAACACCAATAGATCCAGTAATGGTGGTAGATTCTGCAAATATTCTATCTGCGTTACATGAAATATAATACCCACCAGAAGCAGCATAATTTCCCATAGAAACAACCAAAGGCTTCTTTTGCTTTGCTTTTTCTAAAGCTCTCCAAATTAAATCAGACGCCAATGCGCTTCCTCCTGGAGAATTCACCCTCAACACAATTGCCTTTACCGACTCTTTATTTGCGGCTCTATTAATGGCTTTCACCATCATTTTCTGCCCTATTTTTTCCTCATCACCCTGTCCGTAAATTATATCACCTTGCGCATAAATCACCGCTATTTTCGGATTTTCATTCGCTTGATCAAAATCAAAAACCATATTAGATTGAATGTAATCCATTAAACTCGTAGTTTTATACTTTGACAACCCAAGATTATTCTTTAATTTTTCTTTATACTCATCTTGATAAATAATACCATCTACCAATAAATTCTCTTTAGAGATATCTGCTGTACGCCCCAATAACGCATCCGCAATTTTATTAATTTTCTCCACTGGTATATCCCTTGACATTGAAATTGCATCTACCATGTCAAACCATAAAGAATTCAATAACTCTTTCATTTGAGTTCTATTGGACTCACTCATCTTATTAGCTATAAAAGGCTCTACGGCACTCTTATATTTACCATGACGAATCACTTCCATTTTCACCCCATACTTATCTTGAAAATCTTTAAAGAACAGCAATTCCGCTGAAAGACCTTTTAAGTCTACTTGACCAACAGGACTTACAAAAACAGAATCTGCCACAGAACTAAAAAAATATTCTTTCTGTCCATATGTATCTGCGTAAGCATATACCGGTTTCCCCGATTGTTTAAATTCTATAACAGCATTCCTTAATGCATTTAACTGAGAAACCCCTGCATTTAAGGAACCTTCAATACTGATAGCTTTAATTCTATCATCATCTTTAGAACGATCAATAGCTGATATAATTTCATTAAGTCCAAGTTGTTGTGGTGGCAATCCTAGCAATTGAGAGAAAGGATCAACTTCCACAGGAGCATAATCTTTTACAGGAACATTCAATTGAAGTTTAAGTACACTATTGTTTTTAACTTCATAAGTATCATCACTCCCAACAAAAACACCTACAAGCACTACAAGTAAAATCAACCAAAAGAATGCTAAAAGCACTCCTACGGCAGAGGATAAAATATTTTTAAGAAAATTCATTTTTTAATTTTTTAAAAACAAATATAAACTATTCTAAATTCTTTCGTTTCTTTGTATCAGTAAAATATAGAATACTTCTACCCTGCAGCTTTATAATATATTCATTAATTGAAAACATTTTATGAGCCAATTTTACACTTCCTATTTATCATTGGGAAGCAACTTGAATGACAAATTTAAAAATCTAGAAAATGCAGTAAAAGCAATAGACAGTTCTATTGCAACAGTACTTAGTGTTTCTGGAATCTATGAGACTCCAGCCTGGGGCTTCAAGGGAGAAGATTTCTACAACATTTGTATCAAAATAAAAACTTCTTTAAATCCTGAAAACCTTCTAAATCAACTATTAGCCTTAGAAAAATCTCTTGGGCGAAAAGAAAAAATGGGGACTGATTATGAAAACAGAAGTATTGATGTTGACATTATTTTATTTCATAACGAAAAAAGAAATTCAAAGGATTTACAGCTTCCTCATCCAAGAGCGATAGATCGAAAGTTTGTGCTGCTGCCCTTGTTTGATATTTATGATGAAAACCAACCTCCTTTTACAATGGATTCTTTAGAGCAAAACATAAAAGACTGCAAAGACAACAGTCCAATATCTAAAATAGCTTTAAAGTTAGATTTTAATACCGTTACACAATAAAAAACCCTAGATATAATAAAGAGTTCATTAACTCGTTTTTATTTAAAGGATTCATATTACGAATAAAAATAAATAATTATTTTTGTTAAAAATTTCAAAAAAAACAACCTAATAAAATTAAGCATGTCTTTAAGAAAAAAAACCTTACTACTCTTGGTTTTCATTTGCATCAGTAATGCCACTTTTGCACAAAAAGAAAAAGAAGACTCACATACAAAAGAACGCGCAAAAGAGGTCAAAGACTCTTACAACACTTGGTCTTTAGGACTCGGTTTGAGCAGTTTAAAAACTTCAGGTGATCTTAGTTCTTTTGGAGACAACGGTAGTTCAAATATTGGCTTCTATATCTATGGAGACAAAATGTTCAATCCAGTTTTAGGTATGGAACTAAAACTTGACTATAATGGTCTTGGTGCTGCTGGTACAGGTTTTACAGGAAATCATGCCATCAAAGGAATAGATGAAACTCTATACGGAAATCAGCTATTGACAATGGATGGTTCTAGGTTTGGATTTGAAGTAAATGGTATTCTTAATTTTAATAACTTATGGAAGTTAAATAGTAAACACTGGAGCTGGTCTTTAATTGCCGGACTTGGTACCAATTACTATTCTACAAAATTATACGATGAATCGAACACTGAGATTTTATCTTATGATGACGCAAGTTCATTATTTTTTGATGCTGGTTTAGATTTAAAATACAGAATCAACAAAAGATTTGATATTGCTTTAAGACCAAGCATGAATTTGGTTTATGCGGATAACTTTGATGCTGCGATATCATCTAAAAATAATTACGAGACTTATTTATCTACTCATTTAGGAATCGTTTATAAGTTTGGTAAAGAAAAAAGACATGCTTTATGGGCAAATAATGAAGATATTGGAGATGAAAGGTTTCAGGTAGTTGACACCGATGAGGATGGAGTAATTGATGAAGTTGATAAAGAACCAGACACACCAAGCGAAGCTATGGTTTATGGTAGTGGTATAGCAATTGACAGTGATATGGACGGAGTTCCTGATCATTTAGATAAATGCCCATTCTTAAAAGGTATCGAGGCAAATGATGGTTGTCCAGAAGATAGAGACGGTGATGGTGTGTATGATTTTGACGATGTATGTCCTGATGTTATTGGTGTTGCAGAGAATTTAGGATGTCCAAGAGACAATGCTGCCGATGACATTACCAACAGAATATTTTTACTAGCGAAAAGCATTTACTTTAAAACCAATAGCGATCAAATCATTGGAGATTCTTATACAATTTTAAATGAAATTGCGAATATTATGATGCAATATCCAAACACTCAGTTTGCGATAGATGGGCATTCTGACAATACAGGAGAACCAAGCTATAACTTATATCTTTCTAAGAAAAGAGCAAGTAGTGTTCAAAAATACCTTGCAGAAAAAGGCGTAAATGAATCTAGATTGTATGCAGATGGTTTTGGAATGGCTCAGCCAACTCATAGCAATAAAACTTCTGATGGAAGAAAAAGAAATCGTAGAGTTGAAATCAATTATATTCAACCTGACTCTGAAAGAGGAAAAGAAATTTACGAAGAAGGTATCAACCCTACAGAATCATTAAATGTTATCCAGCCAAATGTAGCAGGTGACTTTCAGGATTCAGATGGTGACGGTGTTGCTGACATTTTAGACAAAGAACTAAACACTCCAATGGGAGCTATGGTTTATGGAAATGGTGTTGCCATTGATACAGACAAAGACGGAATTCCAGATTATATGGATGAATGCCCTTTGATCTTTGGCCCAGAAGATAACAATGGTTGCCCAACTGACTATACAGGTATCGAAGCAAACGAAGCGGGAGATTTCACAATTAAAGACACAGATCAAGACGGGGTGATGGATGCCTTGGATATTGATAACAATACTCCTGTTGGAGCTAAAGTTTATGGTAACGGTGTTGCCATTGACACAGATAACGATGGAGTAATTGATTTATATGATAATTGTCCATTAAAACAAGGTACTCAAGAAAACGAGGGTTGTCCAGAAGATATAGCCATTGCTTCAAATGCTGGTGAAATCAGTATTAATGACTCTGACGGAGATGGTGTAATTGATTCTCTAGATAAAGAACCGAACACTCCATTGGATGCTAGAGTTTATGGGAATGGTGTAGCTGTTGATACAGATGGTGATGCAATACCAGATTATATAGATGCCTGTCCATTGAAATACGGGACTAAAGAAAATGAAGGCTGTCCATTACCACCGGATAGTGACGGAGATGGTGTTGCTAATGAATTTGACAAAGAACCAAATACTCCTTTTGGAGTTAAAGTATATGGTAACGGGGTATCAATGGATACTGATAATGATGGAACTCCGGACCACGAAGATGCTTGTCCGCTAAAACCAGGATCAAGCGTAGATGCAGGTTGCCCAAAAACAACAAACGACACTTCAGTTGCTGGAGCTGGAGCTACTATCGATCTTACAGATACAGATCAAGATGGTGTAATGGATCAATTCGATGCAGAGCCAAACACGCCGCAAGGAGCTAAAGTTTATGGTAATGGTGTAGCTGTTGATTCTGATAACGACGGAATCCCTGATCATGAAGACAATTGCCCAAATATTTCTGGAACAGCAGACTTAAACGGATGTGCTCCTGAAGAAAAGAAATCAAACATCAACGTAGGTGCCGGTATCGCCGTAAATGGAGCTGCCTCAAATCAACCAACTGTTGAAATGAAAGATTCTGATAAGGATGGTGTTATGGATCAATTTGACCAAGAGAAAAATACGCCACGTGGTGCAAAAGTTTATGGTAACGGAGTTGCTGTTGATACGGATGGTGATGGAATTCCTGACTATGCAGATAAATGTCCATTAGTAAATGGAACTAAAGACTTAGAAGGTTGTAAGGAAGAAGAAGCAAAAGTTGCCGTTGCTCCTACAAAACCATTAGAATTAAAAGATACAGATAAAGATGGTGTAATTGATCAATTTGACAAAGATCCTAACACACCTGCCGGGGCTTTAGTGTATGGAAATGGTATTCCAATTGATAGCGATAGAGATGGATTACCTGACTATAAAGACAAATGTCCATTAAAAGCAGGACCTGTTGAAAACGAAGGCTGTCCAAAATCAGCTAAAGAATTTGATTGGGCTGATGACGATGGAGATGGTGTTGTGAATGAATTTGACAAAGAGCCTAATACTCCAGAAAACGCGAGAGTTTATGGAAATGGTGTTGCTGTTGATTCTGATTATGACGACGTACCGGATCATGTTGACGATTGTCCTTTCAAAGCTGGTTCTGTTGAGAACAAAGGATGTCCAGAAATTGAAGGAGCTGTAGAAGCAAATATTCAAGATACAGATAAGGATGGAGTAATTGATTTATATGACGAAGAGCCTGACACTCCATATGGAGTAAAAGTATACTCTAACGGTGTTTCTTTAGACTCAGATAAAGATGAAGTTCCTGATTATAAAGACAGATGTCCAAAAATTAAAGGACTAGCAGAAAACGAAGGATGTCCAGCAACTGAAGATTTAGATGGAGACGGTGTTGCTGATGCTGATGACTTATGTCCAGATGTCCCTGGAACTGTTGAAAACAAAGGATGTCCAAATAAAAACTTTGACAAAAGTGTGTATTTGAGAATTGAAGCCTTATCTCAAAAAATCAAATTCGAAAGAACGAAAAACACACTTACAAATCAAACCATGGACATCTTGGATGATATCTTAAAAATCATGCAAGAGTATCCAGCAACTAAATTTGAAATTGCTTCTCATACAGATGACAAACACAATGAAAAATATAGTTTGTTTTTATCTAAGCGTAGAGCGAATGCTATTTTAAAATACTTGGTTGACGGTGGAATTAACGAAGATCGATTGACTTCTGAGGGATATGGTGATACACAACCTAAATATTCTAACTCTGGTGATATCGCAACAAGTGAATTAAATAATAGAATTGAATTTAATTTCCAAGATTAATTTCAATCACATCATAAAAAAAAGGGTCGATTAAAATCGACCCTTTTTTTTTATATCATAAGTTGACGATTTACTTCTTTTTCAACTCTAACTTTTCTTCAAAGTAATCACAGAAGTCGCGCATAGTCGCTCCCATTTTCTCATCATTGGTAGCTCTTTCAAAAGTATGACTCATTGAGACCAAAGTTTGATGAAAAAATTGCTTCATTTCATCAACAGGCATATCTTTTGTCCATAGATCAATTCGCAAAGTATCCTTTTTAATTGGATCCCAAATAGACATCATAATCGCTTTCGACTCTTCAGCTGTTACTCCCCCATCTTCTGCATTCCAATTTATTTTTTCAGGCACCTTATTTTCATCAAGTCCTATTTCAAATTCTATTTTTGATTTATGTACTACAGCCATAATTTTCTATTTTATTTTAATGTGGCAAATATACATCAAAGAAATACAATGCTAAAACCGAAATCAAATAGAAAAATCTATGCAAACTCCTTAAACAAAAACAAATAATCAAAACCCACTTCGAAGGAAATAATTATATTTGTCATTATCAAAAAACAGAATATGACATCAAAAGAAATAAGTAAAAGTATCATCTTAAAATATGGTTTTTTACTTGGGCTAGTTTCAATTGCAATGAGTGTAGTTCTTTACTCACAAAACAAACATTTAGAACAAAACCAAGCTGTTGGAATTATTAGTATTCTATTTATTTTAATTGCCATCATTTTAGGAATTAGAACCTTCGCTAAAAACAACAGCATGAGCTTTGGAGAAGGTCTTAAGATTGGGATAGGAATTGCAGTGGTAGGAGCCTTGATGATTACTGGATATAATTATATTTTCACCACATACATAGAACCCGACTTTATTCGTCAACTCGGAGAAGTTCAAAGAGCTGCAATGGAAAACTCTAGCGACTTAACAACGGAACAAATTGATGCTAGAATTGAAAAACTTGAAGAAGGAGCAAACTCTTTTATTACTCCTGCCATAGGAATTGTATTTACTGCATTTCTTGGATTTGTATTTTCTGCAATCACAACAGTGGTTTTTATAAAAATTAACGAATCTAAACAAGTAGCATAAATGCAGATATCCTTAGTTATCCCACTTCTAAATGAAGAAGAATCATTAAGAGAATTACATGATTGGATTGTAAGCGTGATGAACGAAAATTCTTACACCTATGAAATTCTTTTTATCGATGATGGAAGTACTGATAATTCTTGGAATCTTATTGAAGCCCTTCAAAAAGAAAATGCACATGTGAAAGGATTGCGTTTTTCAAAAAACTTTGGAAAATCCCAAGCATTAAATGCAGGGTTCAAACAAGTAGAAGGTGATGTCATTATCACCATGGATGCAGACTTACAAGATGCTCCAGATGAGATACCAGCTCTGTATAAAAAAATAACCTCAGAAAATTTTGATCTCGTTAGTGGTTGGAAAAAAAAGAGATACGACTCTAAAATAAAGAAAAACCTACCTTCAAAATTATTCAATTGGGCAGCAAGAAAAACATCAGGAATTCAACTGAATGATTTCAATTGCGGACTCAAAGCCTACGATAAAAAAGTAGTAAAATCGATTGATGTACAGGGAGAAATGCACAGATACATTCCCGTTTTAGCTAAAAATGCAGGTTTTATAAAAATTGGTGAGCAGGTGGTAAAACACCAAGCTAGAAAATATGGTGAAACCAAATTTGGAATGGAACGTTTTGTCAATGGTTTTTTAGATTTGCTAACCATTTGGTTTGTCAGTAAATTTGGAAAACGACCGATGCATTTATTTGGCCTTTTAGGCACTCTAATGTTTTTGATAGGATTTATGGCCGCTTTTTATATCGGAACAAGTAAGTTACTGAGTGTATTTGTCTATAATGAACCTTCACCTTTGGTAACCGACAGTCCATGGTTTTATATTGCATTGACCACTATGGTATTAGGAACACAATTATTCCTTGCCGGCTTTATTGGTGAACTTATATTACGATCGAAAAAAAATATTGCGAACTATCAAATTTCTAAAGAAATATAAAAGAAACCGTTTTAGTAAATTTTAACAGTTCTATAAAAACCAACATGGATAAAAAATTACATTTGTAAAAAAAAATTAAATCTAATGAGCACTCAAAACATCATCGAAGAAGCTAAAAAATGGCTTACATCAACTTTTGATCAAGAAACACAAAAGGAAGTTCAAAACTTAATTGACGCTGATACGGATGTATTGGCAGATAGTTTTTATAAAAATCTTGAATTTGGAACTGGAGGAATGAGAGGTTTGATGGGACCAGGAACCAATCGAATTAACAAATACACTTTAGGTAAAGCTACTCAAGGACTTGCGAATTATATTTTGCAAAAGAATGAGGCCAAAGATGCTAGTGTTGTGATTGCTTATGACTGTAGACATAATAGTGATACACTTGCCAAGACTGTTGCTGATGTTTTAACTGCCAACGGAATTAAAGTATTTTTATTTGAAGCATTGCGTACTACTCCTGAACTTTCTTTCGCAGTTAATTATTTAAACTGTACTGCAGGAATTGTTTTGACAGCTTCTCACAATCCACCAGAATACAACGGATACAAAGTATACTGGACCGATGGTGGACAAATTGTACCTCCAAATGATGGTGCTATCATCAATGAGGTGAACAATTTAGATTTTTCTGAAATAAAATTTGATGCAAATCAAAACTTACTAGAATACATTGGTGAAGATGTGGACAACGCCTTTACAGATGCTTCAGTCAAAAACGGATGTTTAGAACTTACCAATCGTGATGATTTAAGTATTGTATTTACTTCACTACACGGTACCTCTATTACTGCAATGCCACAGACATTGGAAAAAGCAGGTTATAAAAATGTGCATATTGTTGAAGAACAAAGCAAACCAGATGGAAACTTCCCTACGGTTGCATCTCCAAACCCAGAAGAACCAGCTGCGCTGAAAATGGCTTTAGAATTAGCGGATAAAGTAGCTGCTGATATCGTTATAGGAACGGATCCAGATAGTGATCGTGTTGGTATTGCTGTTAGAGATTTAAATGGAGAGATGAAATTATTGAATGGTAACCAGACTATGGTTGTCATGACAGATTTCTTAATGAAAAAATGGCAAAAAGAAGGAAAACTAAACGGTAAACAGTTTGTAGGAACTACTATCGTATCTAC
>NZ_JAQWGB010000178.1 GCF_029238425.1 Flavicella sp. | reverse complement strand
TAATTAATGATAAAGATGATGTAATTACCTTTGCTAAATTTTAAGATTAGATTTAATTAAAAATACTGTTTACATACCAAAAACCCGCTATTGAATTTTCAATAGCGGGTTTTTTTGATAAATGAGTATAAGGAGTGGGATAAATTGAGCTTAGTTTATTGGTTTTCAATGTCTAATTTTGAATTATAAAGTAATCAATATGAAATCAATTTTTTTAGCGCTGTTTATAACTATGTTTTGGGCATGCTCCGCTTCAGATCAACAGAGTACCATAAACGAAATAAAAATAGAAAAAATTTTTAAGGAGCCAATTATTCCAGTCGGTGATGTCTCTGATATAGCGCTTTATAGCAGTAAACCTTATCGTCAGGATGGTGCCGGTTATTTAGGAGTGGATTTCGAAAATTTACCAACCGACAGAGCAATTACTTTTGCGAAAGTAAATACTGAAAAAGAAAGCATAACCTTAGAACGAATTATAGATCAATTAACAGTTCTTGGTGGTGGTACTATATTTATTCCTTCAGGTCAATACGTTTTTAAAAATATTGAGTTAAAATCTAATATTCATATCACCTTTGACAAAGGTGTTGAAATTCATATGGATACTACAAGAGGTGGGAAGGGGTTTTTATTCAATCTTGGTGTACATGCAGCTGATCAAAATTTAGTACAGAATGTTAAATTAATTGGTTTAGGAAGTCCGGCCGAACGACCTAAGTTATTTTTAGAAAGAAGTGGAAATGCTTTTAGAAGGGCCGTTGCATTTGGGCATGCTCAAAATGTATTAGTTGAAAATTTTTCTATTTATGATGAATATACCAAAGGAACAGCAATTGCATTTAATCCGGTTCAAATTGATGAAATATCTGCTCATATACCAGAGAATGTAACCATTGCTAATATCAGTATGACAGGTGCATCGATAGGTTATGGTTTGGCCCAGACAAATACTGGGAAAAATATTTTATTAAAAAATTTAGTGTTTGAAGGAGGAATGACTTGCAGAATAGAAGCGCATACGGGACGCCATTTAGATATTGGGGTGTATAATATTATTATTAAAAATGTGGTTAGTAAGCATGGGAAAGCGGCTGTGTTATTACAACCCCATTCTGTTGTGAATGGAAGAGTAATGGTAGATGTTGCCATGTCGGTAGGAAGTTCTTGGACTTTATTCTTAAAAAATGGTTTTGTTGCCAAAGATTCTAAAAGACGAGCCAAAGGTTCTTTTCATGCAAGTTCAAAATTTAAAAATATAAGTATGGTTTCAACGGATGATACTGCATCGATGTCTTTTAAGAATTTTAAGTATGTGCCTGAGAATTTAAAATATTTATACCATCCTCCAAGTTTTGTGAGAAATGCAGCAGATGTAAATCATACTTTAGGTGCCGATGGAAATTTTTCTAATGAAAGTCCAATTACAGGGCCTTCAGTAGCTGTAATTTTTATAGATGCAAGTTATCCTTTAAATATTCCAAAAACTCAGGAAATAGCTTTAAATGGAGTTGTTTTAGATAGGATAAAATTATATAAAATAGATTAAAAATAAATTTTTACTATTCTATGGTTTTATTGAATAATTATTTTTCGAGTGTCTGTTGTACCGTAACTTATTGTTTTTAAAATATAAATTCCCCTTGCTAATTCTGATACGTTTATTTGGTGCTTTAATTTTTCATGAGAATTTGAAATAACTGGAATTCCAGAAATGGTAAATAAGGTATAGCTAGCATTTTTTTCAGATTCAATGAATAAATATTCTTTGGTTGGATTTGGATAAATTTTATGTCTATTTAAAATTGTGGTATCAACAGATAATTCATCTTTTAAAGAAAAATGAATGGCATCGATATAAAATTTTCCGATTCCACCACCAAAATCAGGATCATTTAATACTTGAATATTCAAATGAGCATTCTGAACAGTTTCTTTGATTTCAATTTCTTGGGTTACGGAAATCCATTCGTTTTTTGCCAAAGTTGAAATA